>CANOGG010000011.1 GCA_947565485.1 uncultured Mycoplasma sp.
CTTTATTATATCACGTTGTCCATACTTTTGTGTCTATAAATGTATTCTAACACCATATTCTATAATAAATATAGAATGAACTTAAAATAATCCGAGGGACAGGATTTAAAATAATGTTCTAGGGGTTTTTATACCCAAAATTACGAATTGCTAGGGAATGTTGGTATGGCTTTTATAAGGTATTTTATAGCAGTTCCTAGAATAGTATTAAGTGACCAAACTTGTTCGCAGGAAGGATAAATTAGTGTATGGAATCATTAATTCATTATCAAATAAGAAAGAATATTGCTATGCTAGTAATCATTATTTTTCTAAAGTGTTAGGTGTGTGTACAAAAACAATTTCTAATTCTATTCAAAATTTAGCGAGTAGGAATTATATTTATATTAAATATGTTGACAACCAAAGACAAATTTATATAAATGAAGAGATTGTTAGAGAAGAAAATGCTAAGGTGGTAGAAAAGAAGTTCTATGATGATATAGAAAGAAATTGCCAATATAAAAGAAAAGAATATATAAGAGATAATAAAAATAAGAATGATGTTCCTTATTGGTTAGAACATTCGGAAGTTTGCAAAGCTACAGAATTGGATTTAAACGATAAGGAAGAATTAGAAAGTATTGTGAAAAAATATAAGGAGGATTGATACATGGTTAAATTTTACGGAGGATTCTATTTATAATTAGAATAATAAAGGGGGTTATATAATATGGAGGTAAAATATAATGTAATATTTAAAACAAAGGATAATGTAATCGTAACAGATGAAGAATTAGAAAATATTATTACTAGAAAATTACTAAAGGTAATACTTAACTTAGAAAATAGCAATATACAGGCTGTAAATAATTCTTAAGTTAGAGTATAATACACTTATAGATTTAGATTGTTTATTGCAACTAGAGAGTAGGTGCAGTAAATGGAAAAGGTAGGTGTATATTGTAGACTATCTGATGAAGATAGAAACAAAAAAAATAAAAATGATGATAGTGAATCTATTGCTAATCAAAAAAGTATGCTTTTAAAATATGCTCTTGAACAAGGTTGGGAAATTGTTGATATTTATTCGGATGATGATTTTTCGGGAGCAGGCACTTATAGACCTGATTTTGAAAGAATGATTAAAGATTGTGAAAATGGAAGAATTAATATAGTTCTTTGTAAAACACAAAGTCGTTTTTCAAGAGATATGGAAGTGATTGAGAAATATCTTCATAATAAGTTTGTTGAATGGGGCGTAAGGTTTGTTAGTATTGTAGATAATGCAGATACTAACAATGAATCCAATAAAAAATCAAGACAAATTAATGGACTTGTAAATGAATGGTATTTAGAAGATTTATCAAATAATGTTAAGAAGTCATTAAAAAATAAACGAGATGATGGACTTTATATGGGAAGTTTTGCTCCCTATGGTTATTTGAAAGACCCAAATAATAAACACAAGTTAATGGTTGATGAAGATGTTGCTTATATTGTTAGAGAGATATTCCAAAAATATAAAGATGGGATAGGGTATCATAAAATTGCTATGGATTTAAATGCAAGAGGAATATTGTGTCCTTCACTTTATAAAAAATCAATAGGAAGTAATTTCATTTGTGCTAACAGGCAAGGTACAGGAACTTGGACTTCTGATACTATTGCCAAAATTTTAAAAAATGAGACATATATTGGTAAGTTAGTACAGGGCAAGAGAACAAGTGTTAGTTACAAAAATCATAAGTCAAAAAAAGTGCCAAAAGACAAATGGTCAGTTACGGAAAATGCTCACGAGCCAATTGTTGATAAAGAAACTTGGTATTTAGTACAAAAAAGATTAGGTAAACATGAGTGCCCATCTAAAAATGGTGAAATTCATATGTTAAGTCAAAAAGTTTATTGTGCCGATTGTGGAAGAATTTTTATGAAGAATGTATTTAATGTAAGTAGTAAAGGAAATACAAAAGTAAAAAAGGCTTATCTTCAATGTAAGGGACATAAAAAGTATCATGTTTGTGATAATAATAAATCGTTTCGTTTAGACATATTGGAAGAGTATTTATTAAATGCAATTAATGAACTACTTAAGAAGTGTAATGAAGAACTTTTGAAAAATGAATTTACAAAGGAAATGGATAGGAAATCTAATCAAGATATAAGAATTACAAATCTGAATAAAGAAAAAGCAAGCTTTGAAAAGAAATTAAGTGAGAGTAAATTGTATTTTAAGACTTTGTATGAGGATAAGTTAAAAGGTGTTATTACGGAAGAAGATTTTACAATGTTACGAGGCGAGTACTCAAAAGACGTAGAAAGTTATCAACTAAGACTTGAAGAGATTAACATTGAGCTTGATGAAATGAATACAAGAAAAGACAATTCAAAAGATATTGAGAGCATACTTAAGAAATATAAACATATTGATAAGCTTAATAAAATAATTGTAGATGAGTTTGTAGAAAAAATCTATATAGGAACTTTAGATAAAGAAACCAAATCAAGAGAAATTCGTATTGAATGGAACTTTGATTTATAAAATATAACCTATAATTTTAGCAAAAGAAGTAATTTTTGGGGAATTCAGTTTCAAGCCATGGTGGAGAAGACCCTGGGACTATTGCAAATGGGATTGTTGAGAAAGATTATACTTTATTGATTAGTCAGTATATGGCTGATAGGTTGAATGATTTAGGGATTGAGAATGCACTTACGAGAGATAGTGATGTTGGTTTAAATTCGAGTGTTAGGCCGGGTAGAGCACAGAGTTTGTTTGGAAGTGGTAGTGATGTTATATTGGTTTCTAATCATATAAATGCAGGAGGTGGAGATGGTGCAGAAATAATCTATTCTTTACGTAATAGTGATACTTTATCTAGAATGATTGCAGGTGAATTTGAAAGAGCTGGTCAAAATGTGAGAAAGTATTATCAAAGAAGGCTTCCTAGTAATTCCAGTAAAGATTATTATTATATGTTAAGAGAAACGCCGAATAATGAGTCAATTATTGTAGAATATGGTTTTGCGGATTCTAAAGGTGATGATGTATCACAAATAAAAAATAATTGGAAAGATTTGACTGAGGCAGTAGTTAAAGGATTAGCAAATTATATAGGAGTTCCTTATATTCCGCCAATGGGTTCTGATATTGGAGGAGATAGTGATGTTTATATAGTTAAAAAGGGGGATACGCTTTATAGTATTGCGCGTGATTACGGTGTAACAGTTGTGGATTTGAAAAATGAAAATAATCTAACAACTAATGGTTTAACAGTAGGTCAAGTGCTTAGAATTCCTACTAATGAAGTAGGGGATAATGATGTGACAGTATATACTGTAAAAAAAGGAGATACATTATATGGTATTGCTAATAAATATGGAATGAGTATTAATGAATTAAAAGCAATAAACAATTTAAGTAGTAATAATCTTAGTGTGGGGCAAAAGCTTAAGGTTATAGCATCAAGTGATAACGGTAATGTTTATATTGTAAAAAGTGGTGATTCGTTATATAGTATTGCCAAAAATTATGGTATTAGTGTAGATGAATTAAAAGCTATTAATAATAAGGGGTCTAATATGCTGGCGATTGGGGAAAAATTACTAATTCCAAGTGGTAGTGGAAGTACAAATAATGGGATTTATCATACAGTAGTAGCGGGAGATAATTTATATGCATTAGCTAGGCGTTATAATACGACAGTGGATAATATAAAGAGGCTAAACCATTTAAGTAGTAATAATCTTAGTATAGGTATGATTCTTAGAGTATTGTAATCTTATAATAAAAAACTTCGAGTAATTAATAGATTTTGGATTCTAATTAATTGTTCGAAGTTTTTAATAAATTTGGGTACATGTGCCACTTTGAGGACGATAGAAACAATGGTTTTTATATTTTCCAGCAAGAGGTTGGCTATACCAAGTTTTATTACAAGTGGGATTTGATGATGGTGGGGCATAGAACCATAAAGAGTGAGTGGCTGGATAATAGTATTCGCCCATTAGAATTCGTTTAGCGAGATTTTTTTCATTGGTTGTTGCGGAACCATAAAAAAGAGGAGAAGATGCTCCAACAAATTGGTTAGGTTGGAAAATTGCATCAGTTATACTATCAATGTCTTTAAAAGTATAACAATCTCCTAAAACACGGTTTATAACAACATTACCGACCATAAGCATTCCGAGATTGCCTTCAGTTTGAGCTTCAGCGCGCATAATTCGAGCAAGTAAATCTAATTCTTTTGTGGTATAATTTATTATCATTATTTAATCACCTAGTTAATTGTATGAAAATGCTGGTAAATTTAGAAAAGTTATGTTATAATTATTTTACACGTAGGGGCGTGGTATAATGGTAGCATAGGAGTCTCCAAAACTTTTGATGGGAGTTCGATTCTCTCCGCCCCTGCCAAATGAATGAATCAAACTTTATGTTTGTTTTAGATATATTTAAGAAGAAGTATATACATGGATGAAAGTGGATTAAAATTAACGCGAAAAATATTAGATTATTTAAAAAAAGACATAATGAGAATAGTCATTTTAACTAATCCAAATGTAAATCAAGAAGAATTAGCTGAAGAAATAAGTAAGATTGGATTTGTTGATGAAGCTATTAAATTACATGATGATGTTTCTCGTTTATTAGAAGAACAAATATTATCTGAGCGATTAAATAAAGAAACATCTACTGAAATAAGAAGATAAAAATTAGCGCAAAATTAAGATTAAATTTGAATTTTCATAATTACTGTGCCAATTGAGTTTTACTTGAGTTCTTCAAGTTTAGATATACTATAGACATCTGGTAATATGTCAAGATAAATTTTGAAATATTTGCCATTTTTGTCTTAGCAGTTTTATTGAAAGTTTCTGCTTTATCAAATAAATTAGGGTATACTTAAAACAGTGTGCAGCTATTGCAAACGTATGTACTGAATTATTGAATGTAGGTATTTATTAATTATCTATTTGTTGATAAAGTTGATTCTTTCGTAATAATCCATCAATCAACCTAATCAACTTTCGA
This sequence comes from uncultured Mycoplasma sp., assembly GCA_947565485.1. Taxonomy (GTDB): domain Bacteria; phylum Bacillota_I; class Bacilli_A; order RF39; family UBA660; genus Caccenecus. The sequence continues at coordinate 5,015 of CANOGG010000011.1, forward strand.
CCGGATAAAACGAGTGCACGTTTATGTTGATGTTTGGTAACTTCATCATATTTTTTGTGATAATAGTCACTAATGAATGGAAACCCAAATTTAAGACAACTCTCTGTTGCTTCAACAATATAGTATCGCAAATACTTGTTAGAATGTCTAGAAAATTTCTTGTCCTCTTTCTCAGTATTACCAGATTGAGAACGATTCCAGTAAAGACCAGCATATTTGGCAAGACTGCCATCGTTAACAAAGAAGTTGATAGAACCAATTTCAGCAAGAATACCAGCGGCATAAACAGGACCAATACCTCGAATAGAAGTTAGAACCTTATAAGCATCAGGAGTAAGACCTTTCACAGTTTCAAGTATAGCTTTATCAAGAGTTTTTATTTCTTTTTCAAGGCATTTAATAATAGAAATCGAAGAAGAAATAGCAACATTTATTCCATCATAAGAAATCTTGTCTAAACGATAGGAATTCTTAGCAGCTTTGGCTAAAAGTTTAGCATTGTCACTTGGGTTTTTAAACCGATTTTTCCCAGCTTTAGAAATAAAATCAGTAAGCTCATCAATAGGAGTATTAACAATTTGGTCTAAAGAGTCAAAGAAATCTAAGACTTCACAAGAAGTAGTCCCAAACATATCAGTAAAAGGTTTAGCTTCCTTTTCAGCGAGAATTAAGCCAGAGAACTCTAAGTAAATATTATTAAGAACATAAAGTTTTTCTCTGCCAAGATTTTGAGCGAGATGATATCTCATTCTAGTTAGCCTTTGAAGAGCTAAATGTTGAGAACCTCTAAAAGGGTGCATACTTTTAGTTCTACCAACTCTAGCAAAGTCGGCTAAAACATAAGCATCGCTTGGATCAGTTTTCTCAATATCATTAAAGCTTTTGCGATACTTTTCAGAATCATGAGCATTGATACAATAAACTTCTGTATTGTAATTGTTAAGTGCTTCATGAGAAGAGAAGTAGTTAGCTAAATGAAAAGAGTAAACACCAGTTGCTTCACAAACTACAATAATCTTATCTAAACCATAAGAGTCATAAAGAAGCTTGATTCTTTCGATAGCATCTTCACAACCTTCGGGAGTGTTAGGAAATTTTAAATTGAAAAATACTTGTTGATTGAAGTTCATAACACATATTTGATTAGATTTGAGTGAAATGTCGATACCGACAAATAAATTATTAGTCATATAATTGACTACCTTTCTAAGTAAAATATTGTTTTGAATATCATAGTTGAAATTAGTACTCTAGCCTATTAATTGACTTCAACCTCGTTTATTAGAATACATTCTTAAACTAGTTTGGATTAACGAAAGAAAGCTTAAGAAGAAACATCATCTGAGTTAGAAGGATATGATTAATAAGAAGAGAAACAGTCTATCGGAGTAGACACCAAATGGGCTACAGGAGAAAATCGAATATCTCTCAACTATACTATATCCAAAGATATTATATAGTACTAGAGTATTAATTCCAACTATAAAAAGTAAGTTTGTTAATGTACTTAAAACATTAACTATAAAGATTATGTATAATGTAAGAATTATATTTAAATCTTACATACATATTATACGAGGAAGAAAACAAAATGGAAAAATTATATAATAAATTAGTTCGAGATAATATTCCAGAAATTTGTAGAAAAAATGGTGAAGAACCATATACGAGAGTTTTATCTGATGAAGAATACTGGGAATATTTGCTAAAAAAAGATTCTGAAGAATTAGAAGAAGTAAGAACTGCTGAAACTTTAGAAAAAAGAAAAAAAGAATTAGCAGATAAATTAGAGTTAATTATAGCAATGTCTAAATTTAGTGGCTTTACATTAGAAGAAATAATGGAAGCTGCTGATAAAAAAAGACAAAAAAATGGTGGTTTTGAAAAAAGATTATTATTAGAAAAAGTTATAAAAAAATAAGAAAGACTTAGTAAAATAAAAAATTTGGAATCTCAATAATTACTGTGCCACTCTAAATTATTGGAGTTTTTATATATATAGGAGGGTTTGTATGGAAATAAAGTTAATGAATGAAAATAAAGATTTTTATTTTTGCCAAATTGTTAATGATAATGGTGATATTTTTAATTGTAAATTTAGAAAATTATGTAATTTTTTGAAAAGAGATTTATATAATAAAAAAAGTATTTTGGAACAATGCACAAAGTTAGATGTTAAAAATAATGTTATATTAGAAATGTATGGTAATATTAATATATATTTCTCACCATCATTATATTCTTATATTAAGGTGAAGAAGAATGGAAATGAGCGAGTAATTTGGTTTGAATATTACTATGGTGACTTTTATGTTATATCAAGTGATTCTATCTGTCATAGTAAATATGGCTTTTATGAGGCATTAGGATATATAGAAGATTTAGCAAGATCCAAGGAATTATATGTTGATAATTACTTGGCAAAAAGTTCAGTAGTTTACAGATATGGTACTGGTAATTTACCAACACAAATTGAGTTGGATTCAGATTGCCCCTTTAATAAAGAAGTGGCAGAAATATTAAGCATAAGTAAAATGGGTGTGAGAATTGCCGAACTATTTGAAAAGCAAAAATTGGATAATATAGAAGCAACTAGAATAAGAAATAGACATTAAATTATAAAGGTTCGTAAGGTAAAAGTTATTCTTTTCTTATAATTGTGCTTTGTATAAATATGTTTCAAAAAATGGAGCAAAAAATTTTGTAAAGCCATTATGGTATGGCGAAAAGATTACGTATAATAAGACATATAAAAATAAGAACTAACTTGGCAAGAAAATAACATCTTTGAGAAAAGTTTAAAGAAAAATAATAATATGAGAGCAAAAAATGGCAAAATAGTATAACTAATTAATTCTATAGATGAAAAAAGAGTTATCTGATAATATGATAAAAAATGTGATTATTTAAGTTTTAAAGATAAAATCTTTTGCACAGAGTTATTGATTTGTTCTTCTGTGATAGTCCCATTGTTTAGGGACTCTTTTATTAGTTTTAGAGCATTTATGGGGTTAGTTGGCATTAAAAGAATATTGACACCGGAGTTGATAGCCATTTCGTATATTTCTTTTTCGCTATAATGTTTAGTGATAGCTCCCATGTTTAGAGCATCAGTGATAATTAAGTTCTGGTAATTTAATTCATTTCTTAAAAAGTCAGTTATAACTTCTTTTGATAGAGAAGCAGGAGTATTATTTCCAGTTAAGTTTGGGACAGCTAAATGTCCAATCATGATGACTTTGGCACCATTATTTATAGCATATTTAAAGGGGATAATATCTGTTTGTAGGAGTTCTTCTTTAGTTTTCTTTATGATAGGAAGATAGTAGTGGGAGTCAGTGGTTGTACTTCCATGACCAGGAAAATGTTTATAAACGGGGATGATGTTATTTTGATTTAGAGTTTGTCCAAGACTATAGCCCATTTTGGCAACCATGTAAGGGTCACTTCCAAAACTTCGAGTGTCAATTGCTTTGTTATTTTGATAATTGACATCAAGAACGGGGGCAAAGTCCATATTAAGACCAATAGTATTTAATTCACTAGCAATTAATTCGCCTATTTTTTTGGCTTCTTCTTCATTGTTTGTTTTGCCTATTTCAGCCATACTTGGAATAGCTTTAAAGTTAGTTCCAGATAGGTTTTTTAGGCGGTCGACTTTTCCTCCTTCTTGGTCAATTCCTAGAAATAAAGGAATAGATGCAGTACTCTTAATATCATTTACAAGTTTTAAAGTTTGGTCTAGATTTTCAAAGTTTTCTTTGAAGAAGATGAAGCCTCCAGGTTTTACAGTTTCGAGAGTATTTTTTAGTTCTTCAGTCATAATAGGAGTTCGTGAATCGATAAAAAGCATTTGACCGATTTTTTCATCGAGAGACATCTCATTCATTTTTTTGGTAATTGCACTTTGTTGTTCGTTTGTTGGAGGATTTGGGTTATTATTGGGAAGTTCTGGGTTATTTTTAGGATAAAGAAAAAAGAAACTACCAATGGCGATTAGAGTAATTAAAATAATACTTAAAGTCTTTTTGATAAGGCATCACATCTTTTCTAGAATAAATTTTATCAGAATATTGTTTATAAGTCTATTGTTATAAACAATTTATTTCTTTATTTAATATGGTTTTTATTTAGGGTTATATGTATTTTAATAAATAGAAAAGGTAGACTATTTTTTTAGTCTACCTTGTATGGTTTAATTTGTATATTTTTATTTGGATACTAGTTTTACTTTGAGATCCATTTCTTTATTGTTACGGATGATAGTAAGTTTCATTTCATCGCCAACTTTATGTTTATAGAGATAGTAACGAAGATAGGCAGATGAGGCGATATCATTACCATCAACTTTTGTGATTATATCATTTTTTTGGAGGCCGGCAAGACTGGCAGAGCTTTTGGCTTCAACATCAGCGATGATGACTCCAGCTTCAAGTTTAGCTTCGTTTATCATAGAATAATATTCACGGTAAGATGGGTAATAATAGATATTTTGGTAAACATCAATAACATCTAGCATAGAAATTCCCAGGTATGGTCGTTCTATTTCTTTACCATTGATGAGTTCTTCAGCATATTCTAAAGCAGTTTCAATTGGGATAGCAAAGCCCATACCCTCAATTGAAGAACTAGCAAGTTTGATAGAAGTGATACCGATAACTTCACCATTAGAGTTAGCTAGAGGACCACCACTATTACCAGAGTTAATGGCAGCGTCTGTTTGAATGGTGTTTACAACCATTGGTGTTTTAGTGTTACCACTAGTTAGTTCAACTTGAACTAAACGGTCTTTACCAGATAAGACTCCTCTAGTAACACTCCAGGAATAAGCACTATCAAGAGGGGCACCTATCGCAAATACAGTGTCGCCTAAGCGAGAGTTTTCACTTTTTCCAAGTTCGGCGATGGCAATAATTTCGTCTTTATCAACCGAGAGTACGGCAACATCGGAGTAGATATCACTACCAACTATTTCGGTTTTTACAACTTTGCCATTAGTGAAAGTTACATAGATGTCTTCTGATTCGTTGATAACATGGTTATTAGTTAGAATGTAAGCTTTTTTACCAGAAGTTTTATAGACGAAGCCTGTACCTGATGCATATTCTTTACCTTTAACATAATTGTGGACAACAACAACAGCATCATATAACTTATCGACAGCGTCCGCAATGCCATTTTCATTTACTGTGACTTGTTTTTCTAGTTTAGTAACTTGCTTTTCGATTAAGGCCGGAAAGAAGTAAAAGACACCATACATAGAGGCCATGCCGATAAAGAAAGTTACAATCAGAATTATTCCATTTCGTAAAATGTGGTTATTTGTTTTTTCATTCATTTTTTAATCCATCCTTACTATATCTTTATAATTTAGAGGAAATCCCATACGGTCTAATACTTTATCAATTTTGATACTGTGAAGACGACCACTTAAATAATCAATTTCATAGGCTATTTCATTTAGCATAATACGAAAGTCATCACTTCTTAATAGTTGTTTTAGTATTATGATGAGTGAAAATAAGTCATTGATACCATAAATATATTCACCATTTAGTTTGGGAATGTTTAGTAATTCATGATATTTATTGATAGGAATTTCCTTTTGGGTTCGATGTTCATAACATATATCTTCATGAGCACATAAGTTACGATAATTGGCTATAATAGGAAGATAAATTAAGAGACTATCAACGCTAGTGTTAAAGAGGTCAGCTATTTCTTTTTGGTCATCACTTTTTAAGATTGTGTAGAGTTCACCAACAATGCCAAAGGATAATACTTTAACAACTATCCATAAAGGAATGTAACCATAATTGCTTTGGTAGTGTCTAGTCGCAGTGTGTTGGCCTCCATTGATGTTAATTTGGCGTTTGATTTTCTTTAGGAGGTCTTGGACTTGGCGAGTTTTTCTTGGGTCTTTGGTGAAGTTGTTCGGGTTTAAATATTTTTTCTCTTTAAAACCATATTTACGAGATAGTTCATAAGATATAATACTCTTGATGTTATTTTCTAAAATCAAAATATTTTTGAAAAGAATATTTCGTAATTGACGGTCAAAGTTAAAGAGGGCATATATTTCGCGAAAATTGGCGCCATTTATAAAGACGCGGTCATTCATAGATTTCATGAAAAGAAAGCGATAACCATTTATAAAGAAATAATTTTCACGAAGTAAGATGTCTTTAACAAATTCTTCGTCATCAATTATAAGATTTTTATTTCTTAGAATTGATACTTGTTCTTCAATTGTTTTAAATATCTTATCCATATCTTCCACCTATTATAACATTATACCACAAAGAACAGTTATATTGTAGTTAATTTAGTTGTTTTATATGTTAATATTTTGTGAAATTTTGGTGAAATAAGCATTTTGTGTTATAATGTTAAGTATTTTATAGCACATTTTGAGTATGTGAAAAATGTGTTA
>CANOGG010000012.1 GCA_947565485.1 uncultured Mycoplasma sp.
AAATGGTACAACAGCACTAGAAGGAATGATTTAAAAAAGTGTCCGGTGGTGAGTGCTATCTGCCTATCTTGACTCGCATCTTATGGATAGGCAGAAATATACAAGCCATAAGGAATAGGGTAGGTACTCTGTTTCTTTTTTAGAGGAAATAAAAAAGTACTGTGGAAGTTTACACATTCAAGATGGTAAATATCAGTACTATATGTTTAAGAAATAAATTCTAAGGATCAATCTTGTATTCCAATGCTTTTAACTAATAACCTTAATCATTAGTTTTAAGTTTAAAGGAATATTGGGCGCACACCAGGGTTAGTGTTGTTCACGTTCGTTTCGTTCAGGTAGCCAGACGCATCCACATAGAACACGCGAGCATTATTGCTACTGTTATAGTTATACGGAGACATTAGCACCATGTTTTAGATTAACCCTATATATTAAAAAATGACTACATTTGTTGTAATCATTATTTTTCGTCTGTGTTTAAACCGTACTTACGATTAAATTTTTCAATATTACCAGTTTTCTTAACTTTACCTTGAGCGCCTGTATAGAATGGATGACATTCACTGCAAATTTCAACTTGAATATTTTCTTTAGTTGATTTTGTTTGGAATGAAGCTCCACAAGCACAGGTAATAGTTGCATCTTTAAATTCTGGATGTATTCCTTTTTTCATTTTTATTCCTCCCGCCATATCAATTTTTTTGACATAGTAATTAACAGTCAAAAGTATTATATCATATTTTTCATAGTTTACAAGTAGTTATTTGATGATATTTAGAATTTTGCGATATATTTCTTCACTTCCTTGGTAGTTTAAGTAATAATTGTCGTTTGGAAAGAAGTTTGTGGGACTATTAGAGATAGAGCTGATATCTAAGTAAGTGAAATTATTAATTTTAGCGATATCATTTATGATGGCATTTATTTTAGCAATAGTTAGGGCGTCATGTTCCTTAGTTGGATAAAGGCCTAGAACTATGACTTGGTTGTGGTTAAGCATTTTTATCATGCTTAGTAATTCTTCATAATCTTCTTTAAATTCAGTTCTTACTTTGGAAGTTATTTTAATATTTTTTAGTTCGTCCATGCCAAGAGAAATGATTAAAATATCAGCTTCATTGATGGCTCGTTTTATTTCTAAAGTTTCATCTTTGATAGTGATGGTTTTATTTTCTTTTATTTCATATATTAGCTCTTTAATGGTTATATGAGGTCTTGAAAATTCATATATGTAGTTTTTTAGTCTGTGTTTATGTTCATAATATTCTTTTAAGTAGCTATTATAACTATAACCTTCAATATCGTAGGGAGTAAGACCAACAGAAATACTATCGCCAATATTTACAATAGTAAGTTCATCACTTTTAGTATAAAAATAAATTATTATAGAAATAATACCACCTAAAAGTACTAAGATTATGAGCTTTTTTTTCATGAAATTTCACCTTAAAAATATTTAGTTTTGTTATACTATATTTCAATTATCTTAATTTTAGCACCAACTTTAGTTAGTTTTTCGACAATGTTTTCGTAGCCACGTAAAATATGGTCGGCATCATTGATAATAGTCCTGCCAGAAGCACAAAGACCAGCGAGGACTAGAGAAGCGCCTCCTCTTAGGTCGGTTGCTAGGACTTCACAGCCATGTAAATTAGTGGGGCCAGTAATAATTGCAGATTCAGAGGTTAGTTTGATATTAGCGCCCATTTTGGTTAGAGATGGAAGTTGGCCCATGCGGTTTTCCCAAATTGTTTCTTGTAAGTGGGAAGTTCTAGTACATTTTGTTAAGAGAACACTCATAGGCTGAGCTAAATCGGTAGGAAAACCAGGATAGACTGCAGTTTTGATGTTTGTAGATTTTAGGTTAGAAGATTTATTAATGGTGATGGTATTAGTATTTATTTTAAAGTCGGCATTTATTTCTTGGAGTTTAGTAGTTAAGGATTCTAAATGTTCAGGGATAATATTTTGGAGGCAGAGATTATGACCACATAAAGCGCCTAAAATTAGATAGGTTCCAGCTTCGATACGGTCAGGGATAACAGATATTTCGGCTCCATGAAGTTTTTTTACACCCTTAATAGTTATCGTATCAGTGCCAACGCCAGTGATACAAGCGCCCATTTTATTTAGATAGTCGGCAATATTTTCGATTTCGACTTCTTTAGCAGCATTATGTATTGTTGTAGTGCCTTCAGCTAGTACACTAGCAAGCATAATATTGATAGTAGTGCCAACACTTGGAAAACGAATGGTGATATCGGCACCTTTTAATTTAGGAGCTTTTAATATTATTTTATTTTCTGTTGTTTCGATGGTAGCGCCCAATGCTTTAAAACCTTCAATATGCATATCAATAGGACGAAGACCGATATTACAACCTCCAGGAATACAAATTTCGACATATTTATGGCGGGATAAAAGAGCACCCATAAAATAGTAGGAAGCTCTTAGTTTGCTAGAATGACAACTATCTATCATGGCGTTTTGAAGATTAGTGGGATTTATTTGGAGTTCGTTGTTATTTAGTTTTGTTTTGCAGTTTAAAATATTTAGAATATCGATTAAAGCATCACAATCAGATATATGAGGAACATTCTTGATTAGTGAAGGACTATCAGCTAAAATAGCCGCGGGAATTAAGGCTACGACACTGTTTTTAGCACCACCGATAGGAATATTACCTTTTAAATGAGCATTACCTTCGATTATCATTTGTTTCATTTTTAACACACCCTTTTTTTGGTAAATATAAGTTAGGCACTTATACTATTTTTTATGTTTTATATTTTTTTTGGTGCATATTAATTTTTTTAATAAAATACCTATTATACTATATCTTATTAGATTATGGTTGTCAATTTGTTTTGACTCTTTGGCCTTAAAATGTGAATAAATAATGTAAAATAGCACTTAATTAGAGTGGTGATGAATATTTGAAGAAGATTATTATAGGACTATTTTTAGTTAGTTTAGTTTTGATATTTAAAAGTGGGGAGAAAGAGATTTTAATACCTAATGAAGCAATTAGGTTTCGTGTTATTGCAAATAGTGATACTTTAGAAGACCAGAATAAAAAAATGGTAATAAAGGAAAAAATAGAAAAGGAAGTTTACGAACTTATAAAGGGAGATAGTAAAACAAGTGAAGTTAGAAATACGTTAAAAGATAATATTGATAATATTAGGAAAATAGTAGATAAATACGATATAAATTATGATATTAATTATGGCGAGAATTATTTTCCCGCAAAAAATTATAAAGGTGTGATATATAAACCGGGGAATTATGAGTCGTTAGTGATTACATTGGGTGAAGGGAAAGGAAATAATTTTTGGTGTGTTTTGTTTCCACCGCTTTGTTTACTTGATAATGAAAAAAGTGATGTGGGAGAAGTAGAATATAAGTTTTTTGTAAAACAATTGCTTGATAAGTTCTAAGAAAAAAGCCTTCTAAATATGATGTTTTAGGAGGCTTTATGAGTCAGATTTTTAGTATAGTTTTAATTGGAATTGCACTTAGTATGGATACATTTTCATTATCACTTAGTGTGGGGATGTTTAATATAGATAATAAAAAGGCGTTAAAAATTTCTTTGATTGTAGGGATAATGCATTTTGTAATGCCATTTATCGGTACGATACTGGGGGATAAGTTGGTACAAGCATTTGAGCTTAAATGCGATATTTTACTTGGAATTATTTTGATTTTTATTGCGGTTCAGATGATAATTGATATTATAAAAAGAAAAGAAGAAGAGTTTAATTTGTCACTACTGGGAATGTTTTTATTTGCGATTGGAGTAAGTTTGGATAGTTTTTCAGTGGGACTCGGAATAAAAGCCATTACAGAAAATATTTATTTAGCGATGGCAATTTTTGCGATTTGCAGTTTTATTTTTACTATGGGAGGAGTAGTGATTGGAAGAGGGGCTAATAAACTTATTGGGAGGTATGCGAATGGGATGGGCGCGATTATTTTGTTGATTTTGGGGATTGGACACTTATTTTGAGGTAAAAAAATTATTTCCCAAGCTTTTTTTATTTCCCGGGAAATAATTTTTAGTTGATTTCGATACGATTAAATAAGATTTCTGGTTTATTTAGAGTATTATTTAGCTCGAGTTTACCAAATTCGGATACTGTGGCATAAGATGTTTCTTTTGTGTTTAGTTGGTCAAAGATTTTGGCAGAAGTGGAAGGGATAAAAGGACTTAAAAGGACGGTACATATTCTAATTGATTCTAAGAGATTGTAGAGGACAGTGGCTAAGCGGTCTTTTTTAGTTTCGTCTTTAGCTAAAGTCCAAGGGGTAGTATCATCAATATATTTATTACATTTCCTTAAGACTTCCATAATTTCTTCTAAAGCTTCATTCACTTTAAGCTCGTCCATTTTAGTAGCGACAATCTCTTTTAATGCGAGAACACTGCTTATTAGTTCATGGTCTAGAGGTTCATTATCTTCGGGATTAGTAATTAGGCCATCAAAATATTTATGAGACATGCTTATGGTGCGGTTAACAAGATTACCGAGAGTATTAGCTAAGTCAGAGTTAGTGCGAGATATTAAAGCTTCTTCAGAAAAGTTACCATCAGAGCCAAAAGGGACTTCACGAAGGGCATAATAACGAACAGCATCAACGCCATAGGCATTAATATATTCCCGAGGGTCTTTATAATTACCGAAGCTTTTGGAGATTTTGCCACCATCTAGTTTTAACCAGCCATGGCCAAAGACTTGTTTGGGAAGAGGTAAGTCTAGAGCCATTAAAAGGCAAGGCCATATAATAGTATGAAAACGAACTATTTCTTTTCCAACTAAATGAAGGTCGGCAGGCCAATACTTTTTAAAATTAGGATTTTCTTCATCAGGGTAACCAAGTGAAGTTATATAGTTACTTAGGGCATCAACCCAGACATAAACAACGTGTTTAGAATCGAAATCAACAGGAATACCCCAAGTAAAAGAAGTACGAGAGACACATAAATCTTCGAGGCCAGGTTTGATGAAGTTATTTAGCATTTCATTTTTACGGGATAGAGGAAGAATGAAGTCAGGGTGTTCATCGTAAAATTTGATAAGACGGTCTTGATACTTAGAAAGTTTGAAAAAATAGGCTTCTTCACTTACGAGTTTAACTTCACGACCACAGTCGGGACATTTGCCATCAATTAACTGGCTTTCAGTCCAAAAAGATTCACAAGGAACACAGTAAAGGCCCTCATAAGAACCTTTATAAATATCGCCTTGGTCATAGAGCTTTTTAAATATTTTTTGGACAGCTTCTTCGTGGGTGGCATCAGTAGTTCTAATAAAATAGTCGTATGATATACCAAGATGTTCCCATAAGTCTTTGGCATCGGCGATTATTTTATCGACATATTCTTTAGGAGTTACACCGGCTTCTCCCGCTTTTTTCTCAATTTTTTCGCCATGTTCATCAGTTCCAGTTTGGAAGAAGACATCGAAACCCGTTAGTCTTTTATAGCGACTAATGGCATCAGCGATAATCGTGGTGTAGCAGTGACCGATATGGAATTCGGCACTTGGATAATAAATAGGGGTAGTTATATAATATTTTTTAGACATTTTAATCAACTCTTTTCTATAAAATTCTTTTTAATTCTGTTATATCTTTAACTGTGGTAAGACCATGAATTGGTTCACTTTGAGATACATGAATGACGTTTAAGCCAACATTTATGGCACCGACTATGTCTATTTTATAATTATCACCAATCATGAGGCATTCTCCTGGTTTGTAAGCTCCACAGGCTTTAAGAAAACTTTTAGGGTTTGGTTTAAGTTGGTCATCACCACCATAAAATTCATTAAAGTATTCTAGCATTCCAGCATTTTTTAAGCGCTCTTTTTGGCATTTTATAAACCAATTAGTTAATATTGCTAATTCATACTTTTGTTTTAAATACTCTAAGATATTATTATAATCTTTATTTTCTGTACTCATTGAACCTAGTTTTTTTAGCCACGTATTTACAAATCCATGATTTATGAAAATATTATGATTATAAGCATGAATAATAAAATTATTAATGTTATATGAGGGATAACTTGACTCGTATAAAGCTATTAAGGTATCAAATTCTTCAGGAGTATATAACAAATTAAATTCTTTCATTGTTTCAATCAGGGCCTGATTATATTCTTTTTTCCAAGGGATTAAGGTGTCATCTATATCAAAAATTATTTTTTTTATGTTCATATGTTCCTCCTTAAAAAACAAATAAAAACCATAAACTAAGGACGCGATGAGACGCGCGGTACCACCTTAATTCATGATTTTTTTCTCATGCACTTTCCTCTTAACGCGAGTAGACGATTAAACTCCAGAGTCATCTTCGATATTATTTAGTATTCGTTTTCATCAACCACGAACTTTCTTTAAAAAAAATAATATGTACTCATTCTTTCAACGTTTTATGTACATATTATATTAATTTTTAAGTTAAATGTCAAGCCTCCGTGAGAAAATGCTAGAGGCGAGTTTGCCGATGGCTTCTTCATTAGTTAGTTTATTTTCATGATACATGATGATAAGACCAATACTATCATTTAGAGAGATGATAGGGATAAATATAAAATTACCAGTGATAGTTATATCATCAAATTGCAGAATGGTGTTTTCCTGGTTTTTGGTGACTCGTTCTTCTAAAATACTTAAATATTCGGTGGTTAAATTTTTGTTTATTAAATCATTGTTTATATTACTGGCAATTATTTTTTCGTTATCAGTAATAATTATTTTAAAACCGGCATCACCTATGATTTCACATAAAGAAGTAGCAAGGTCACTACTCGTGGTAAGACGGTTATATTTTTTTAGAATGATACTATCAGATTCGGTGAAAATTTCGATGTTTTCGCCATCCCTGATACCTAAGTTTCGTCTAATTTCTTTGGGAATAACTATTCTTCCTAATTCGTCAATTCTTCTTATTACGCCCGTTGACTTCAAATTATACAACTCCATTTCTAATATTAATATTGGCGAATTAAGTTTTTTTATACGAGGTTTTTATTTCCCGGGAAATAATTTTTTAGAAAGAAGATTTTATAAGTTCTAGTAAAGGAACAAAAGTGTAGATGAAGTGTTTATCATTACTCTTTAGGAGAAGAGATATTTTGATGCGCTTGTTTTGGTAGCGAAATTTCAAGTTAGGGTTTAGATTGTAGGACTCTAAGAATAGTTTGTCAGCTTTTAAATTACTTGATATTTCTTCGGGGAGTTCTAATTCGATTAGGGTGCGAGTTTGAGTGACGCGTTTAATTCCTAAGTTGTTCGCTAGTTTTTCGAACCATTCTTCGTACATATAGATTTCTAAGTCGGCACTGATTTTACCAAAGCGATCTTCTAATTCTTCTTTGATGGCTTCGAGTTTTTCGCGAGAGTCAATTTCATTAATTTTACTGTGAATTTCAATTTTTAGTTCGTCATCTTCAATGTAGTCGTTAGATATGTGAGTACTAACATTTACAAGGGCAATGGGTGAGTCATCTTCTTTTATCTCTTCACCTTTTAAACGACGCATTTCTTCTTCAATCATTTGCATATAAAGATTAATTCCGACTGAGTCGACAAAACCAGCTTGTTCACTGCCAAGAATGTCGCCAGCACCACGTATTGCTAAGTCACGCATAGCGATGCGATAACCACTTCCAAGTTCGGTAAATTCTTTGATGGCTTCGAGTCTTTTTAGAGCGACTTCATTTAAGACTTTACTCTTATTATAGAGTAAATAGGCGTAAGCTATCTTATTACTTCTACCAACGCGGCCCCGTATTTGGTATAACTGAGATAGTCCAAAATGGTCGGCATTATAAATTATTAAAGTGTTAGCATTGGGGATGTCGATGCCAGTTTCGATGATAGTAGTACAGACTAAGATATCAAATTTATAGTCTATAAAGTCTTGCATGATATTTTCAAGTTCACTTTTAGTCATACGACCATGCGCACCAATGATACGAGCCTCAGGTACGAGAGTATGAAGTTTATTTTGGATGTTATCTAGTTGGTCGATGTTATTATATAAGACAAAGGTTTGGCCATTTCGTGAGAGTTCTTTATAAATAGCGTCTTTGATAATTAAGTCTTGTTCTTCTAGGACGTAAGTTTGGATGGGGTACCGGTTAACAGGTGGAGTATCAATAACTGATAAATCGCGAAGACCAGACATGGCCATTTTTAGAGTTCTGGGTATAGGGGTGGCTGATAGGGTTAGGACATTCACATCATTTTTATATTTTTTGATTTTTTCTTTATGAGTGACGCCAAATCTTTGTTCTTCATCGACTATTAAAAGGCCTAATTGTTTAAATTTAATGTCATCACTTAAAAGGCGGTGGGTACCAAACACTATGTCTATTTTGCCATTTGCCAAATCTTCGATGATACGCTTAGTTTCCTTGGCACTCGTGAATCTATTTAAGAGAGCGATTTCTACAGGATAGTCACTAAAACGACTTAGAGCAGAAGTGTATTGTTGTTTAGATAATATGGTAGTCGGACAAAGATAAAAGACTTGTTTTTTATTTAGGACAGCTTTAAAGATGGCACGGAAAGCAACTTCTGTTTTACCAAAACCAACATCGCCACATAAAAGGCGGTCCATGGGAACAGCACTCTTTAAGTCTTTATCAATTTCGGAGATAGCTTTAGCTTGGTCTTTTGTTGGAGTATATTCAAAGCTTGAGGCAAATTCCGTTTCAAGTTCGTAAGTTTCGTAAGTTTCACCTTGGAGAGCTTTACGTTCGGCATAAAGGCGTAAAAGTTCGGTCGAAATATCCTTAATTTTGCGAGCGACAGCACGTTTGGTCTTAGCCCAGGTTGTAGAGTTTAGTTTATTTATTTTAGGTTTTAAGCCATCTTTGCTAGAGTATTTTAAGATAGTACTCATTTTTTCAACAGGAACGTAGACTTTGTCATTCCCGGCGTATAAAATTTCGATGTAATCTTTTTTTAAATTATTTTGGGTTAGAGTTTTAATACCATTATAGATACCAATGCCGTGGGCTAAATGGACGACATAATCTCCAGTTTGAATAGTGTTTAAGTCTTTGATTTTGCGACCTATCTTGTAAGAGTTTTTATATTTGATTTCAGACTTTGTGATATTTTCAATATCAAATTCAGAGATGATGACATGTTTATCTAAAATGAAGCCTTTAGGAAGATAAGAAGAGACGATTTTCACGGGGAGATTTAGTTTTTCTTTAATGATTTTAGTTTGGTGAGGTTTAGATAAGTAGAAAGTTACATCAAACCCTAGGTTAAGCCAAGTCGAAGTAGCTTCGGATAAGCGGTCAAAATTCGAGTTAAAGTTCGTTATTTCTTTACAATTAAGATGGAGGTGATTAGTATTTTGAGAAACGTTTTCTAAAAATTCGAGATGGATATTGTATTCAGAATTGATGTCATTTAAAGAAAACATGAATTTTGTATCAGGTGGTAACTCTTGGGCAAGGCGGTATTCGAACATTTCTTCCTCTAGTTTGGTGTAGCTTGCCTTGATGCGATTTTCATCAATAGTAACAACAATAGGATTATTGGCATAGTCATAGAGACTAGACTTGGTAGTACTTTCAATCTCGCCATTAGTTATGATTTTGATTTCAGAGATTTCAGAGATGGATTTTTGGGTAGTCTCGTCAAAATAGCGGATAGATTCGATAGTGTTGCCAAAAAATTCTAATCTAATAGGATGTTCCTCTAAAGTTATAAAAATATCGATGACAAAGCCACGGACTGCATACTCTCCGGTTGTTGTTACAATTGTCTCACGTTTATAGTCTAACTCATTTAAAAGCTCGATTAGTTTTTCACGATTGATTTCCATTCCTTGGTGGAGGGTGATATTTAGTTTATTTTGGACTTTTAAATCAGTTAAAAAATGGAGATAGCCCATAAGATTGGTGATGATTATTCCTTTGTTGTTTTTGATTTTTTCGAGAGTTTCGATACGGGTGGTTTTTAGTTCAGGAGAGATAGCTAAAGCTTTAGTTGTTAAAAAGTCATCCATAGGAAAAAGATAAGTGTTGTCGTTTATAGTTTTTAGGCCAGAATATATGGTATTTGCTTCATAGAGGGTGCTGGTTAGAACGACAATGTTTTGGTTTTTGGTAGTAAATAATTTAGACATGTAAAGATAGGCTAACGTACTTGTTAACCCGGTAATAGTTATATCATTATCATATTTAAAATAATTATCTAAAAAATTCATTTAGTAACACCTACTTTTTATTATATTTATTCATAAGTGTAGATAAGTCGTTTGTTAGAAAATCGTTAATAAGGGCGTTAATTGTGGGGTATAAGTTTTCTAGAATAGTTAGTTCATCAGGTTTAAATTTGCCAAGGACATAATCTTTAGTGTCAATATTATCAATTTTAGAAATACCTATTTTTAGACGAGCAAAGTTTTCAGTGCCAAGAGAGTTAATAATGGATTTGATACCATTATGGCCTCCGGCACTACTATTGGTTTTGAGACGGAATCTACCAATTTTTAAGTCAAGGTCGTCATGGATAACTAAGATATCGGCTAAATTTATTTTGAAGTAATGGACAAACTCTTGGATAGAGCTGCCGGATAAGTTCATGTAAGTTTGAGGTTTTAGAAAATAGACTTTTTTGCCCTGGATAGTAAGGGTTTGATATAAGCCATTAAATTTTTTTTGCCAAGCAGCAGGGTTTTCTTTTAAGTAATTATCGAGAACCATAAAGCCAATATTATGGCGGGTGTTTTCATATTCAAAGCCCGGATTACCAAGGCCAACGATTAGTTTCATGATAAATTCCTCCTTTTGGCAAGGGGAGGATTATTTTTTAGAATATCTATTATTTCTTGATAACTCATGATATGATAAGTAGCTAGTTCAGCAATTTTTTCATAATCAACAGAGGAATGAACATCGTATATATTAATAGTTTCTAGACCAGCGGTGGTGGCAGATATGATACCGGAAAGAGAATCTTCAAAGACGATAAATTCGTTTAAAGGGGCACAATAATGGTTGATAACATTTTGATAGACTTCAGGATGGGGTTTTTTAGAATGGACCATTTCTTTAGTGACAATATAATCGAAGTATTCAGGGATTTTTAGAGCGCTTAACATGTTTTGATTTTGGGTGCTATATATTTCAATTTCACGGGCTGTGGTTAGAGAGGCGATAATATTAGTGAAGTTTAAGGTTTTTAAAAGTTTGACTAATTCAGGAATTCCGGGTTTATAATTGGTGATATTTTGGCTGTAATACTGAGACAGTTCCCGGCGATAATTTAAAATGGCTTCTTTGGATTGAGGAATGTTAAATAAGTTTTTTAAATGGTTGCAATATTCTAAGTAAGTGTCACAAGTATGGTTAGAAAATAAGAAGTTTTCACGTATTTCTTGCATTTCTTGATAAGTCATGGAA
>CANOGG010000013.1 GCA_947565485.1 uncultured Mycoplasma sp.
GAAGGAAATAGAGCTTATAACCCAGGAACTCCAACAAGAAGTGGTTATGTGTTTAGAGGATGGTATTATAATGGACGTGAGTTTGACTTTACGACTAGAATATATCAAAATTATACATTAGTTGCTGAGTGGGAGAGAGAAAATCAAAATTATACAGTATCATTTGATTCAAATGGCGGTACAAGTTATAGAAGTCAAAGTGTAGAAGAAGGAAATAGAGCTTATAATCCAGGAACACCAACAAGAAATGGCTATATATTTAAAGGTTGGTATTATAATGGACGAGAATTTGATTTTACGACCAGAATATATCAAAATTATACATTAGTTGCTGAGTGGGAAAGAGCACAAGAACAGTATAATACTTATTGTAAAGTTGTTGACAGAAGATATTATTCAACAAGTTATGTATCAGCAAGTAAGACAACATGGAATTATAATTGGAAGATTAAATTTGAAAATTTAAGAAATGTTCAAGATTTGAGGATATTAAATAAAGGTTATGTAACGACAACTTCAATGTATGAGCAATTATATAGTGATTATGTAAATGGTAGAGGTATTTCAACACCATCGACTTCAAGTTCGTATAATATACCACTTCCAAGTGTTGCTATGCTTATTAATACATCATTAAAATCTAATAACTTCTCATTTACATTATCTAATGCTTATTATAGTGGAGGATATTGGTATGCAGATGCTAGTGTAAGAATTAGCAATTATAATGGCGTAACTCCTTATAATTCTACTAAGGGTAGTGTTCATCCAGTTCCGTTCTACTTTGATGTAAATTATACAGATATGAGTAATTGTGTAGATGATTTAGCTTCTAATTCATATAGATATAGTGGTTATAAAGTTACAAAAACTTATACAAGATAAATTGTAGTGGAGGGTTCATAAAAATATTATGAGCCTTCTATTTTTTAGAGAATGAGGAAGGAAAAGAGATTATGGAAGAAAAAATAAGGAAATATGCTAATTTTTTGTTAAGTGGTTGTTTGAAATTAGGTAAAGGGGATAGGTTATTTATTATAGGAATTACTTTTATTCAAGATTTTGTAGATATAATTAGTGAGGAAGCTAAAAATATAGGAATTGAAGATATAGAGTATTTGATAAGTGACCCTGATTTGCAGAAAAGATTATATATGACGAGTAGTTATGAGGAATTGATAGGAAGTGATGCTTTTTCGAAGAAGAAGTTTAATCAAATGGCTAAAGATGGTTATGCATTTTTAAATATTAGTTCGCCAATTCCCGATTATTTTGCAGGAATTGATGAAGAGCTAATGGGTAGGGTTACTCAGTATCAGATGAAGAGTATTGGAGAATACCGGGAATACCAAAATAAGGGAATAATAAAGTGGAATATTTCAGCAGTACCAAATGAATATTGGGCTAAGAGTCTAGGTTTAAGTGTAAAAGAGTTATGGGAATACATTTTGGAGATATGTCTTATTAATGAAGAGAGTCCTCTATTGGCTTGGCAAGAGAAGAGTGCAAAGTTAAAGGCACGGGCAGAATATTTAAATAGTCTTAAGATAGATAGATTGGTTTATAAAAATAGTTTAGGGACTAATTTAGAGATTGGGCTTCCTGTTGATTATGTGTTTGGAAGTGCCGATGGGGGAGTAATGGTGAATATGCCAACAGAAGAAGTCTTTACTTCGCCACATTTTAGAGGCGTAAATGGGAAAGTATACTCTTCAAAAATGTTATTGCATAATAATAATGTAATTAATGATTTTTGGTTAGAATTTAGGGATGGAGAAATAATTAATTATGATGCGAAAGAGGGACTCGAGACACTTAGAAGTATAATTAAGACTGATTTAGGGTCAAGGTTTTTAGGTGAAGTAGCATTGGTTGATTATGATTCGCCTATTTCTAGGACAAATATTATATTTAAAAATACGTTATATGATGAGAATGCCAGTTGTCATTTGGCGATTGGGGCTAGTTTTGCTGAATGTATAAAGGGAGGACTAAAACTAGGGCAAGAGGAACTTTTAGAGAGAGGGCTTAATCAGTCTAGTGAGCATGTCGATTTCTTTATTGGAACGGCGGATTTAGAAGTAAAAGCAATCTTGAAAACAGGAGAAGAAGTAGTTATAATGGAAGATGGAAATTTTGTTAGGAGTGAAGAGTAATGACATTATATGAAGAGTTAGAATGGCGTGGGTTGGTGCAGGATATTAGTGATGAAGCTTTAATTGAAAAGTTAAATAAGGGAGGTTTAACCTTTTATATTGGGACAGATCCAACGGCAGATTCGATGCATATTGGACATTATTCATCTTTTTTGATATCAAAGAGGTTAGCTCGAGCTGGGCATCATCCCCTTTTATTAGTTGGTGGTGCGACTGGTTTAATTGGAGACCCTAAACCGACTAGTGAAAGACCTATGATTTCAAAAGAGACTGTACAAAAAAATTATGAGGGATTAAAAAAACAAGCACAAGATATTTTTGGCTTTGAAGTGGTTAATAATTATGATTGGACAAAAGATATTAATGTTATTGATTTTTTGAGAGATTATGGGAAGTATTTTAATATTAATTATATGCTCGCTAAAGATAAGGTAAAATCAAGAATAGAGACAGGTATTACTTATGCAGAGTTTTCTTATATGATTTTGCAGGCCTTAGATTTTTTGCATCTTTTTGAGACGAGAGATTGTGTACTTCAGGTGGCAGGTTCTGACCAATGGGGGAATATTACTTCCGGAATAGAGCTTATAAGAAAGAAACTTGGGAAAGAGGCTTATGGAATGGTTATGCCTTTAGTGACGGATTCTAACGGAGTTAAGTTTGGAAAAACGGAAGGTAATGCTTTGTGGCTTGATAAAAATAAGACTTCTAGTTATGAATTATATCAGTATTTAATTAATTTGGAAGATTGTATGATTATTGATTATCTTAAGAAGTTAACTTTTTTATCTAAAGATGAGATTGAAAAATTAGATAGGAAGAATAGGGAACATCCAGAGTTTAGAGAGGCACATAAAAAACTTGCGGAAGAGATAATTACCGATTTACATGGAAGGGATGAGTATCTTCATGCGAAAAAAATAAGTGAGTATTTGTTTAGTGAGAAAGTTACGGAGCTTGCTAGTGAGGAAATAATTAGTTCGATGAAAGGGGTGCCAAATATAGATGTGACTTTGGGGCTTGATATTGGACAGTTTTTAGTCGATAATAAAATTGTGACAAGTAAGAGAGAAGCACGAGAGTTTGTTAATGCGGGGGCGATAAGTATTAATAATAAAAAAATAAATGATTTAGAGTATATTGTAGATGATAAAGATACAATTGATAATAAAGTGATGATTATAAAGAAGGGAAAGAAAAATTATTATCTGGGAATAGTAAAATAAATTTGGAATGATTGGTATTATAGTGATTAAATATAATAGGAGAGTAATATATGATTTACTTGGCAAATAAAGAAATAAACAGAGAAAAAAATTTAATAAATTATTTAGATTTTATGGTAAAGGCTTTTAACGAGAAAGATAGGATAAAAATAGTTTTTGGGAATTTAGGAAATAGATTATATGATAAATTTTTGGCAGATGGGTTAGTAGATAAAGATGTATTTAAAGATGTTAATCAGGCAGCTAAGGAATATATTTGGCAAAAGAAATATAAAGAATTTCCAAATACTAGTTTTATTATGGCGATGATTTGTAATTATTGGCATGAGAGAGATAGTTTAGATATGTGTGATTTTTTTAAAAATGTTGGACTACAAAATTTTAATTATTATGATTAATTTTTTTTAATGAATCGTGGTATAAAGTCAGTTGTTGGAGCTATTAGTGTTAATAATCCTTATTGGACTAATATACCATATAGTTTGCAGATGTGCTCAAATTCATTTTTTCTTGATGATAATCAAAAAAATTTGATTTTATATTTAGATATTATGAGATATATTTTGGGAATATATAAAATAGTAGATGGAAAAGTTGTAATTACGAATGCTAATCTTTTAAATCAATTTAAATATAATGATTTTATGTTTAATTTGATTGATGCGTATTATAAAAATTTAAATAGAAAATATCGTAAAAATATGTTTTTAGTTGGTTTATCTCTACATGAGCGTGAGGAATTGTTTAAAGATATTGCTAAAAATTCTGAAATTCAACTTATACCAAAAAATGAAGAGGAGAAATTTGAGTTGGAGAAATTGATAAAATATGGTTATTTAGAAAAGGATTCCATAAATTCAAATAGCTATTGGTTTACTCCTATTACAGAAATAGCTTTTTTTAGTATAAGTATGCAATTTGGTTTTCAAGTAAATAAATATGTTGTTGATAAACTTTATTGTCATTATCAGAAAAATGAGATGATAAAATTAATTGAGAGATATTATAGATTGTTCAAAAAAGAAGGTGATTTGGATTTTCAAAAAATGTATTTAGATTATTATTATTATGTTTTAATTTCTTATTTGTATGGGTTAAAAGAATATGCTTGGTATAATAATATTGATAATAAGTTCAATTCAATAAGAAATTTTATTACTGTTTATTTTGAACATAATTATAAATTTTTTAATAATTTTATAGAGGAGATTAAAGCTGATAAGAGACTTATTAAAAGATGAGATAGTAAAATAATATGGAATTGCAAATGTATTTTTAAAATAATTTTAGGCATTTATTAGAAGGACTAACGTTATTCGGGCATATAATACTCTAGAAAGAGTGATATTAAATGTATAATAATAATATTTATCCTTCAAGATATAATCAGGGTAATTATGGTGATAGACAGTTTTTCTTTCCATTTTTGACAGGGGCGTTAGTGGGAGGAGCAGCGGTTGGTTTAACAAGACCACGACCAATATATAATGTAGCACCAAGACCACCATATGGTCCACCTGTGCCACCTTATGGCGTGCCTTATGCTTATAATTCATATGGAGGATATATTCCAAGACCAGGAGGATTTTAATTTGAAGGAATTCTGTCAATTATGATGGGATTTCTTTTAGTTTTCTGTACTTTAGAGGCAATGTATGATAAAATTTAAGTGGTGATTAGATTATGAATTTAGAGGAAATAGTAAATTATTTGATAGATAAAAAAATTAGTATTGCAACAATGGAATCATGTACAGGGGGATTACTGGCTAGTCTCATTACAGATGTTGCAGGGGCTAGTGAAGTTTTGAAGTTTAGTGCAGTGACTTATAGTACAGAGTATAAAATTAAAATGGGGGTAAATAAAGAGACGATTGATAAGTTTAGTGTGTATAGTGAAGAAGTAGCAAGAGAGATGGCTTATAATATAGCAGAGTTTGCTAATAGTGATATAGGGGTTGGTATTACGGGGCGGCTTACAAGTAATATCAAGGAAGAGAAGAGTGTAGATATATGTATATATGATAAGAGATGTGATAAGTATTATCATGTGTTTAAATATATAGAAAAGAATAATAGAAGAGATAATAAGTTAGAAGTGATAAATTATTTTAAGGATTTATTTAATTCGACAATTTTTGCGTAGTTTATATGTTATGATATAATTGGTGATTAGATAAAATGAAAGTTAAAATATTTGATGAGTCTCATGAGAAAGATTTAGAAGAGCAAGTAAATACTTTTTTAAGTAGTTTGGAAGGGACAGTAGTTGATGTAAAGTTTCAAACGGCAATTTCAATGTTTGGAGAGGAGCAGATTTATTGCTTTTCAGCGATGATTATTTACACAAGTTAGAGGTGAAGTAGATGAAAAAGAATTCCTTTTTGGAAGGAACGATAATAGCAACAGTAGCGATTGTGATAGTAAAGATACTAGGAATGCTTTATGTTATTCCTTTTTATGCGATAGTTGGAGTTAAGGGAGCTGCGTTATATTCATATGCTTATAATATTTATAGTTTATTTTTGGAGATATCTACAGCGGGTATTCCTAATGCTGTAAGTAAGCTTATTAATGAGTATAATACACTCGGTAAACAAGAAGCTAAGATAAGAACTTTTAGGCTTGGGAAAAAGCTTTTAGGTTTTATTGCAGTCGTAGCCTTTCTTATTATGTTTATTTTTGCACCAAATATTGCGAATCTAATTATTGGGGATTTAGCAGGAGGGAATACGCCTGCGGATGTGGCATTTGTTATTAGATGTGTATCTTTTGCGTTGCTTGTTTTTCCTTTTCTTAGTGTTTCAAGGGGATTCTTTCAAGGGCATAATATTATTTATGTTTCTAGTGTCTCACAGGTTATAGAGCAGTTAGCACGAGTAATAGTAATTATTTTTGGAAGTTATATTGCACTTAATATTTTACATCTTTCTTTAACAAATGTTATTGGAGTGGCAGTTTTTAGTGCCTTTATTGGGGGTGGATGTGCTTTTTTGTATGTTCATGGAAAACTTAGGCGAAATAGAAAAGAGTTAGGTTTAGAAACAAAGTTTCAAAAGAGAGATAGTGTTACAAATAAAGAGATATTAAAGAAGATTGTTAGTTATGCGATACCAATAATAGTAGTTAGTATTTCGTTTATGATTTATAACAATGTCGATATGATATTTATTTTACGAGTAATGGACAATTTGGGGCTAGAAGCGCAGGAAGTAGAGTTTATTGCATCATCTATTAGTACATGGGCACCGAAGATTAATATTATAGTGACTTCAGTAGGTTTAGGTTTGTCAGCTAGTTTGATACCAGCGATGGTGGAAGCTTTTACACTTAAAAATTATAAAGATTTGAATAATAAGTTTAATAAAGCGATGGAAATAATTATTTTTATTACGATTCCGATGTGTGTGGGGATAGCCCTTTTGGCAGGACCAATTTGGACTGTGTTTTATGGAAATAATTATCATAGTATAGGAGCAGGGATACTTGCGGTAGGAATATTTGCACCTCTTTTTTCGAATTTTTTTACAGTTACTAATTATACTTTGCAGAGTATGAATAAGTTTAAGATGGTTTATGTGAGTTCAATAACGGGAATATTACTTAATATTATTTTAGATGTTCCTTGTATGTATTTATTACATTTTATGGGGATACCGGCTTATTATGGGGCGACACTAGCAACAGCGATAGGTATGAGTACAGCGGTTATTATTGCAATGGTTATATTAAATAAAGAGTATAAATTTAAGTATAAAGAGGTTTTTCAATTGTTAAAGAAAGCTTTAGTGCCTTTGATGGCTATGATTTTAGTTGTAGGTTTAATGACATTTGTGTTTAAGAGTCCAGAGGTAAGGTTTGGTGCGGTTATTTATCTTAGTGTTATTTCCGTGATAGGAGCAGGAGTATATTTTTTAGTGGGATATAAAATGGGATTAGTTGATGAAGTTTTGGGGATAGATTTCTTTAAAAAATTGAAGAGGAAGTTTAAGAGATAAAAATTTCTTTTAAAATTTTTGATTTACTATGGTATAATAAGTGATAAAAAGGAGGTTATTATGAGTAGTTTGAAAGATGTATTTTATAGGTATGGAATACTGATGAGGGGGATACCATAAATTATTCTTATTATGTGATTAATTATTGTGTATCTAAAAATTATAGAATTACTAATTTGAAGTTAAATAAACTCTTATATTTTATTAATATAGGATATATGTTAAAAAGTGGTGGTAAACCAATATTTAGGGAAGAGTTTCAGGCTTGGAGGCATGGACCGGTGTTGAAGAGTGTTTATAATAAGTTTTGGTTAGGAATGGTGTTACCTAGTAAAGAAAAGCTAGATAATATTACTAAGAGTATAGATAGCGATAAATTAGAGGTGTTTAATCAGGTTTTAGGTAAGTTGGCAGAACTTCCAGCGTGGCAATTAGTTGAAATGACGCATGTTAAGAACGGACCATGGGAAGAAGTTTATAATAAAAATAAAGGTGAAAATGGTATATGTTTAGCAAATATTCCGTATGAAATGATTTATCATTTTTACTTGGGAGAAAATAATGGATAAATATTATAAGATAGATAATAAAGAGAATAATTGGGATAATAAAGGTACGAAAGAAAAATATTGGTATGTTTTAAATGGGAAAAGGTCTTTAATAAAGTTTAATCGTTATGATAATGGCAAAGAAACAAGGTCCTTTAATGTATCAGAAAAAATTTTTTCAAAGATTGCTAAATTTTTAGAATTTTAATGTGTAGATATAGATTTTATAGTAGATAAAAATTTAAGATATAGTCTTGCAAGTTATGATTATAAAATTGATAATCCTAATATGAAAGTTATTTCCGGGGATGATTTATATTTATCAGTTTTTCAAAGAAAGGCTAAAAAGAAAAATAATAAAATTATTAAATAAGATTATACTTATAGTCAAATATGTGAAATGCTTTTATATTATGATTTTACAGGTAGTTTAGTTAAGAAATTTAATAAGATTATGGTTATGGATGCCTTAACTGGTGAACAAGATAGACATTTTGAAAATTGGGGTATTTATTCAGTAAATGATAGTGACTATCATTTATTACCAATGTATGATAATTTTTGCTCTTTATTACATTTGTTTCGGGATAATGAGGCATTAGTTAAACAGATGGCTAAAAAAGGTTTACAAAAATATGCATCAGATTCTAAGTGTAAAGTTAGTATTGATGGCGAACTTTATAGTCATTTTGATTTTATAAATTATTTGATTAATAATTTGGAAGATGAATTAAAGAACGAATTGGTTCTGGATATAAAGAAGTTGGATTTATTAACAAGAGATAAGATTGAAGAATTTGTGAATGATGTTCCAGATGTTTTTTGTTCTTTTGAACATAAAAAATTGATTATTGATTATATTGTTTATCGAAAAGAAATTATAAGAGAGATGGTGGGATAATGAATAATTTTTTATATTTAGTTTGGTATGAGGAAGAAAATAAAGTATTAAATTTAATAGCTAAATTGACTTATGAAAATAATATTTATAAATTTGAGTACTTAAATTATGAAACTAGTGATTTACAATTATTTTCGAATAATGGTTTATTTTATGGATTTGATGATATTAATGAAATTTATACTGGTTATGATTTGTTTCCGACTATTAAGAATAGATTACCATCTAAAAAAAGAGAAGATTATTTAAAAATTTTGAAAAATTATGGGCTTGATGAAAGCGCTGGTGATTTTGAAGTATTATTAAAATCAAATGGGCGTCTTAGCACAGATAAGTTTTTGTTTATTACTGAGTTAGAGTATGAGAAATTAAAGAAGAAAATAGTTTGCTAAAAGTAATTATTTGTGGTATTATAATAACTTGTATTTTGGAGGGGAGTCTTGGGTAATGGTTACTAATGAGGAATTAAGAGAGGCAATAGAGACAGTATATCAAGAGGGAAACCTAACTAAAGAGGAATATAGTAAGTTAAAAGATGAGTTAGAGCAAGAAATAGATAAAAGAAAAGTTTATCAAGAAAGAGTTCAGGAATTTAAGAAACTTAGTTGGTATCAATTAGCACATTTTAGTATGGATGAGTTGGTGAAATATAAAAAGGGCGAGAGAGCTTATAATTTGGAGCATAAAGAGTTACCAAGTTTAGATGTTCATGAGAAAATGCATTTTTTAGTTCAGGCTTTACTCGATGTTTATCATAAATTTAGTCATATAAATGTTAAAACAATAGGAGAAGTGCCAAAGACTAAGCGACCAATTATTTTTGCGATATCACATGTTGGAGCTTTTGATGTCGATGCAGTGTGTTCGGCAATAAAAAGACAAGCTTATTTACTTAGTGCGGATGAAGAGGGAATGTATCGGACAATTGAAGATTTGTTCTTTCAGTTGCAAGGGGTTAATTATTTGGATCCGAGAGATAAAGCAGATACAGATGTGGCGTTAAAAACAGTGAAGAAATATTTGCGGGCAGGAAGAAATATTTATTGGAATCCTGAGGGGACTTGGAATTTAACGGAAAATTATGTGATGTTGCCGATACATTATGGGATAATTGAAGCGGCGTATGAGGCTGGAGTAATTATTATACCGATTGGGGTTAAAATGATAGATAAAGAAAAAGGCTTAGATTTTGTTGTCAATATTGGAGAGATATTTGATGTTCGAGAAATGATAAGGGGCGAGTTAACGCGTGATTTAAAAATAAGTCTTGCAGAAGAACTTCGAAGTATAATTGCGGGACTTAAATATGATATGTGGGATTCGGCTAAAAGAGATGAGATTCCGGATGATTATTTTAGGAGTTTCTTGGAGCGAAGAATTGCCGAATGGCCATTTTATGATGTTGATATAATTAGGTCGAGGATGTTTAACCCGCATCATGATGTGTATGAAAGAGATGTGTTTAAACATCTAGAGGAAATAGAAATTGGGAAACATAATGCTTTTTTGGCACGAAGTCGAAGAGATTTTTTAGAGAAACAAGAGAAAGTAGTTTTTAAATATTAAGTTTTAAAAAAACTATTTTTTTTTGCGTTTCTATGTTAAAATTTTATAGTATAGAGTAGGTGACTTTTATGTCTTGTATTTATTTTCCGTTGGCAGCTCTTTTCATTATTCTTTTAGTGGTAATAGTTTATTTTAATAAAAAACATTTAAAGAATGAGGAGACAACAATTTATAGTTTACTGATACTTATTAGTTTGGGACAGTGTATTTTGAATTGTGGAACGATTATTGTGATGAAGAACTTTGATGTGGTAATACCACTTGCGAGTAGAGTAGATATGGTTTTGATACTTTTGTGGCTTAATTTAATTTTGTATTATATTATGGCGGTTACTTTTGATGTTAAGTTTAAAGATAAGTGGCATTGGAAGTTAGGTTGGGCTATTGTAGTAATACTTGGACAGTTGGTTTTGCCTTTAGAGGTTATAAATGAGGGAGAGATAATCGATACGAGGGGGTTAGCGAATATATTTACTTATATTGTGGCAGCTATATACATATCTTTTAGTATTCTTATTATTTTGTATGCGGTGATTAAGGGGAAAAGGCAGGTTACTTCGTCTAAATATATTCCGGTTTATGTGATAGTGCTATTTATGGCGATGGGTCTTTTTATTAGAAATATATTTCCTAATATCATATTTGAGCCGTTTATGATAGCGTTTGTTAATTTAATGATGTATTTTACAATTGAGAATCCAGATGTGAAGATGGTACAGGAATTAAGTCTTGCAAAGTATCAGGCAGAGAAGTCTAATAAAGCAAAGTCAGATTTTTTGGCAAGTATGTCGCATGAGATTAGGACACCACTTAATGCGATTGTAGGTTTTAGTTCGATTGTTAGTGATGCCAAAAATGTACGGGAGGCAAAAGAGAATGCCTCAGAAATAGTAGAGG
>CANOGG010000014.1 GCA_947565485.1 uncultured Mycoplasma sp.
GTTTAGCCTCAGTATAACGATAAGCAGCGGCGCCATCACCTTCGATATTACCGAAGTTTCCATGGCCATCGACTAGCATATAACGATAACTAAAGTCTTGAGCCATACGAACCATAGCTTCATAAATACTAGAGTCACCATGAGGGTGGTATTTACCCATAACATCACCAACGATAGTCGCACTTTTACGATATTGTTTATCGGGAGTGAGACCATTTTGGAGCATGGAGTATAAAATACGACGATGGACGGGTTTTAAGCCATCACGTAAGTCAGGTAGGGCACGAGAGACAATAACACTCATGGAATAAGCAAGAAAAGAATCACTTACTTCTTTTACAATATTATTTTTTTCAAGTCTATCCATAATTTTCCTCCTATATATCTAGATTTTCGGCGTAAAGAGCGTTTGTTTCGATAAAATCACGACGTGGTTCGACTTCTTCACCCATTAATTTATTAAAGATTTCATCAGCGGCAAAGGCATCATCAACGGTGATTTGACGTAAGACACGCTTATTAATATCCATAGTGGTTTCGTTTAGTTCATCAGCATTCATTTCACCAAGACCTTTCATACGGGCAACTTCAAATTTGGTATTAGGTGATAAACTTGCCAAGTATTCTTCTTTTTCCTTTTCATCTAGAACATATTTAATAGTTTTACCATGTTTGATACAGAAGAGGGGTGGTTGAGCAGCATAGACATGGCCGGCTTCAACGATTGGCTTAAAGAAACGGTAGAAAAGAGTTAGAAGCAAGACACGGATATGAGAACCATCGACATCAGCATCGGTCATAATAATTATTTTATGATATCTGAGTTTATCTAAGTTAAAGTCATCGCCAATTCCAGTTCCAAAGGCAGTAATGATGGTTCGGATTTCTTCGTTTGATAAAGCACGATCAAGACGGGCTTTTTCAACGTTTAAGATTTTACCACGAAGAGGAAGGATGGCTTGAGTCATACTATCACGACCTTTTTTAGCAGAGCCACCGGCACTATCTCCCTCGACAAGGAAGATTTCACTAATACTTGCATCTTTACTCTTACAATCTGATAGTTTACCAAAGAAGTTAGTAACATCAAGAGGCCCACTACGACGAGTAGCTTCACGAGCTTTTTTGGCCGCGATACGGGCCCGAGAAGCGGTCATACATTTTTCGATGATGACTTTGGCAACATTAGGATTTTCTAGTAAATAGCGTTCAAAACCAGCGCCAAAGATATCACTGGCAATTTTACGGACCTCACTATTACCGAGTTTAGTTTTAGTTTGGCCTTCAAATTGAGGGTCAGGATGTTTACAAGAGATAATCATGGCAAGACCCTCACGAACGTCGTCGCCACTTAGGGCTTCATCTTTTTCTTTTAAGATTTTATTATTACGAGCGTAGTTATTAATAATTCTTGTTAAAGCATTTTTAACACCATCTTCATGGGTTCCACCTTCATAAGTATTAATATTGTTGGTAAATGAATAAAGGTTGGAATTATAAGAGTCATTATATTGCATAGCAACTTCGATACTGATATTATTTTCGGCGCCCTCAACAAATATGACTTCTTCATGAAGAGGCTGTTTATTACGGTTTAGCATATTAACATATTCGATGATACCGCCATTATAGCAGAAAGTATCGTTTTTATCTGTGACTCTTTCATCACGAAGAATGATGCGAAGACCTTTATTTAAGAAAGCTAATTCTCTTAGACGAGTAGCTAGAGTATCGTAGTTATATTCCGTAGTTTCTTGGAATATTTTAGGGTCAGCTTTAAAAGTTACAGTGGTTCCAGTACGGACACTAGCACAGTTTTCGATAACTTTCATGGGTTCGCAAGGGTGGCCACCATTCTCAAATCTTTGGTAGTGGACTTCACCATCGCGATAAACACGAACTTCGAGCCAAGTAGATAGGGCATTTACGACGCTCGCACCAACTCCGTGGAGACCACCACTTACTTTGTATCCACCACCACCGAATTTACCGCCAGCATGTAAGACTGTAAATATTGTCTCGATAGTTGATAGGCCAGTTTTGGCATTAATACCGGTTGGCATCCCACGACCATCATCTTTTACTGAAATTGAGTTATCAGGGTGGATTTCAACCTCAATATCGTCACAAAAACCTGCAAGGGATTCATCAACAGCATTGTCAACTATCTCCCAAACTAGGTGGTGTAAGCCTTTTTCGCTAGTAGAACCGATATACATACCGGGTCTTTTCCGGACTGCTTCTAGTCCTTCTAATACTTGAATATCATTGTCTGAATAATTATTTTCCATCTTTTTCCTCCATTACTTTTCCATTACTACATTTAAAAATTTTGGCTTTAGATAGTAATTTCTCATCGACTTTATCTATTTCCGTTGTTGTGATAAATGTTTGTAATTCATCATCGATTATGGCGATGATGTTATTGATTTTTTCATTGTCTAGTTCACTAAAAAGGTCGTCTAATATCAGAATAGGCTTTTTGTGAAGCTTGGTCTCGATATATTTGATTTCGGCTAGTTTAAAAGCGATAACACTATTTTTTTGTTCACCAACTGAAGAGAATTCTTTTACTATTTCCGAGTCGATTATAAATTCGAAGTCATCATGGTGGGGACCAAAAAGAGTTTTGCCAAAAGAGATTTCACGGGTGGTGTTTTTTTGATACATGTGTAAGAGTTGCTCTTTAGTTTTGTTTAGGTATTCACTCTTATATTTGATTTTAAGTTTACCTTTTTTAGTAATCTCATAATATATATCTTCGATGTAAGAATTTATATTGTTAATAAACTCCTGTCTTATCAACATTATTTTCGAGCCAATATCGATTAATTGGGTAGTTAAAACTGTTAAAAATTCTTCTTGATATATATTTTTTTTGTTTAAGGCTTTTAAATAAGAATTTCTTTGTTTCAATATTTTATTATATTTAGTTAAGTATGTGAGATATTCATTATCAATACCAGAGAGTTCAATATTTAAGAGTCTTCTTCGAGTCATAGGAGTATCTTTAATTATTTTTAAATCATCGGGGTTGAATAAAATGATATTTACTTTAGTAATGTAATCACTCATTTTGGTAATGCGATTATTATCGATTTTAATTCGTTTACCATTCTCACTAATGATTATCTTATAATTATTTAATATTTTATCTTTAATTAGGCCCTCTATTTTGGCTATATTTTTCCCTTTTTTGATGACAATATCATCGTTTCCGAGGCGAAAAGTCTTAGTAAGTCCTAATATGTAGATGGCTTCAACAAGACTAGTCTTACCTGAGCCATTTAGACCATAAATGATATTGGTTGTTTTAGAGAAGTTAACATCTAGTGATTCGTAATTTCGAAAATTTAATAACTTTAAACTACTAATCTCCATTGTTTTACCCCCTATATTGTCATTTATTAAATATTAGAAATATTTATGTACTCCTATACCTGAAATAATTATATCATAAATTCTAGGGCTTTTAAAGCTTTTTTTTGCTATTTCGGCCTCTTAAAGCGGACTCGAGACGGGTGGCACGTAAAACTTGTTTATCAAAGATTGTGAATGATTGGCTAATATCAATTAATTGGTTATTTTTAAATTCGATACTGGTGCCACGATGGGGGTTGGGAAAGTAATTCACGATGTTTTGGAGAACTAACCAAGAGCAGTATTCGTTTCTAACTGAGTGGGTAGGTATTAAGATAAATTTGGTGGTATCATTAATGATAATAGGGGGTTTGTATTTAGAACCGATGATGTAGGCGCTCGCTTTTTGGCGACCCTCAAGTGTGGAACCGTTTTCCATACAGTTGCGCGAGACGATATCAAGGGGAACCTCTTTGGTGGTAAAGCAGCGGTCAGTTTCAATGACTTTTGTTTTTCCTTGCTCGGGTATTAGAGCTAATGTTTTTTTTGTGATATTATATGGCATAAAAAATGCCTCCTTTCATGTATAAGTTACTATCTTAACATAAAAGAGGCGCGAAATTTGTCGAATCCTGGAAAAAATGTTGAATTTTAGTAAGTTTTTATCGGAAGGATGAGTTGAATGAGTGATTCGTCAGTTAAAGACTTGATAATTAGGGGTTTTACATCACCATTTAAGAGTAAAATTATTTCTTCTTCTTGGAGGGTTTTAATAGCTTCAAGCATGTATTTTGATGAGAAAGATATTTCGAGGCGTTCCTTATTATTAGTCTCGATGGTTAATTGTTCTTCAACTTTACCAATTTCAGAGGCATAAGAGTTGATTATCATTTTAGTATTTTCTAAAGACATTTTAACGATGTTTTTATCTTTACCTTGAGTTAGAAGGGCAGCTCGGTCGATAGCATCATTAAATTCTTTTTTGTTAACTTTAATAATATAGGCAAATTCATTAGGGATAAGATTAGAAGTGTTGGGATAGTTACCACTTAAGAGGTTAGTTTGAAAATTAATATTCTTATATTTAAATAGAACCTTATTATTAAAGATATGGATTTCTAAGTCAGAGTCATCAGTGATGATGCGCTCTAGTTCCATGATATTTTTACCAGGGATGACAATTTCGAGGTCTTTTTCAACAGAACTTTCAAGTTTCACGTTCTTTTTAGCAAGACGATAAGAGTCAGTAGCGACAGTTTCGATTTCGTCTTTAGTAAACTTGAAGTTAATTCCAGTCAAGATTTGACGGAGTTCTTGGTTTGAAATAGCAAAAGATGTTTGGTTGATGATGGTTTTAAAGATGTCACCTTTGATGTAAATAGGTTCTTTACTTTCCTCTAGTTTGACATCAGGGTAGTCACTCATATCTATACAGTTAAGGTTATAATGTTTATTATCAGTGTAAATTTTAATTTTTAGACCGTCTAAGACTTCAAAGTTGATAATATCACTTGGCATTTTACGAACGATATCTAAGATATATTTACTTTGGATGATGATACCGCCAGTGGTAGTTATTTGTTTGATGTCTTTAGCTTCAATTAAGACTTTGATAGTTAATTCAGAGTCACTAGCAGTTAGGTATAAGCCCTCGTTTGTTAGTTCGAATTTGATACCATTTAAGATTGGGATGACGTTTTTAGTAGAGATAGCACGGATAACATTGTTTAGTCCTTCTAAGATTACATTTTTTTCAATTGTGAATTTCATATATATTCCTTCTTTCTTTTAAATAATAATATTTATTATACTGTTAATTGTGTTTATAAGTTGTTTAATCCCTTTAGTTTAGGGGAAAATTTAGTTTACTGTTGTTAGTAATTTAGGTGTTATACACATTTAATTAATTATTTATCTACAATTTGGCTTTTATCTCCTTTATATGACGTTCGAGTTCGGTATTAGTGAGAATTTCTTTTTCGATTTTATCACAGGCGAATATGACTGTTGAGTGGTCACGACCGCCGAATTCAAGACCAATACGGGGAAATGTTTCATCAGTTTCGACGCGGCAGAGATACATAGCTAGTTGCCGCGGGTGAGCGACTTTGTTGCTGCGTTTTTTGCCTTTTAAGTCATCGATGGTGATATTGTAATGGTCGGCGACAGCTTTTTGAATTTTAGTGATGTTATTGTTAGAATAGATGTTTTTATTAACAAAGTCTTTTAGGGCTTCACAGGTAAACTCAAGGTCGATTGATTTGGGAACAATCATTGCGGTATAGGCCATGAGACGGTTTACTGCGCCCTCTAAGAAACGGACGTCGTTTTGACAAGCATTGGCAATATATTCGATACTTTCTTCTTTAATTAAGTGAGCAATGCTAGTATTTTCGAGTTTTTTTCTGATAATTCGACATCGAAGGTCAAAATCAGGAGGGTAGATATCGACAGGTAGACCCCACATAAAGCGAGAACGCAGTCTTTCTTCAAGAATTTTTAAGTCATCGGGTGAGCGGTCAGAGCTGATAATTATTTGTTTATTAGATTGGTGTAAATAATTGAAAGTATTGAAGAATTCTTGTTGGGTTTTCTCGGCGCCGACTAGATATTGGATATCATCGATAATAAGGACGTCGACGTTACGATATTTATTTTTAAATTCAGTTGCGTATTCCATTTTATTATTCGCGTTATCGGGGTTAGCGATGTTGGTGTATTCAGTCATAAATTCATCACAGGTACAGTAGAGGACTTTGCGATTGGAGTTTTCTGTAATAAAGTTTCCGATGGCATGCATGAGATGCGTTTTACCAAGACCACTTTTACCATAGATAAATAAAGGGTTATGGATACGACCAGGAGCTTCCGCGACGGCCATGGCTGCGACTTTAGCTAAACGATTTGTGTCACCAACGACGAAGTTATTGAAGTTTAGTTCTTTATTTAAGTTGGTGATGTAGTTATTGTTAGTAACATTATCGTTATTCACAGGTGAGGGAGGAGAGATACTCATTTCCTCTTCTAAGATGAAGTCAATGTCATAATTTATATTGGTTATATTAAATAAGGTACGCTCGATTAGAGAATAGTAATTATCGCCGAGCATTTTTTTATGAATATCCATGGGGACTTCAAAGGTTATTTTGGTGTCGGTTATGGATATTAATTTTAAATCTTTAAACCAGGCTAGATATGATGCTGGATTTATTTCTGTTTTGATGTTTTCTAAAAAGATATTTAGTAACTCATCGTTTCCCAAAAAACCTCACCCCACAATCTGATATTTTTTTAACGTTTACTCCATAATTGTATAACATTTTTGGGGGAATTTAAAGCCCAAAAATTAAATTGTTGATAAAATATTAGTTATGCACATATGTTAGCTTAGTGTTTAAGAGGGGTGGAAGAATTATTAACATAACTAACAAATTTTAAAAGAATTTAATTAACAATTAACATTTAGAAATTTAGATTGGTTTGTTAGTAGTGTTGGTAAGGTATTTTTGAATGTTAGATTGATGAGGTGGAATAAGGGATTGATGGGATATGTATATTTGTGAATAAGTAGGTAATTATGAACAATTAATGGGAAAAAGAGTGTTGATAGAAAGTTATTGGTGATTATAGTGGGTAATTTGGGGTGTGAATAGTTTGGGGATAGAAATTTTTATCAACAAAAATTGTTGATAATGTGGATAACTTTATGTGAGAGTTATTTTTTTGAAAAAATTTATAAAATTTTAAAAAATTGGTGAGTGATAAATTTTTATTTTTGTTATTATGTTAAAAATAATTAGATAATAATTTTTTGATAAAAATATTGTGATATAAATATTTTGATTAAAATTAAATGATAATAATATAAAAATTAGAACATATAAAAAGATAGAAATTAATCTATCTTATAAGGAAAAATTTTAGGTTCCTTGAACGATGTAAGGGTCAGTACTTGTGCCAGTTCCTTGTTCTATTAAGGTGTCTGCTTTAAGGTTGATGACAGGTCTTACATCAATGGGTGCCATGGTATTGCCTACGTGGGCGAAGACAAAGTTGCCAGACGAATTAACATAGATTACATAAGCATAACCACCATTGATGGTATAAGATGGTGTCATCGTCCAATAATTCCTATTTGTATATAGGTATGTAGTTTTATTTGTTTTACTAGTATTATTTACCATGCCACCCATGGCAATTTCATCCGTGGTTATCAATCCTAATGGTGTTTTAAAGATATCATTGGTATTAGTACACAACAAGCTTGGTGCTTTATTTGTATGCAATCTGTTATATGCTGCATAGTATGTATTTGTTGTTCCTATACCAGTTCCACTTATTGGTGTTCTATCATTACAGAAACCTGCATCTATGTCTATCTTATTCGAATAATCTGTATTATTTGCAAGAGTTCTATTATACCATGAATTTAGTGGTCCTAGTATTGTTGATGCCGTTCCTGTTCCATGGGCATCACCACTTGTATATTTGAAACCTACATACATGTTGTCGTTATAGCTTGAGTTAAATGCACTTGTTCCTATCTGTGTTCCCTCACCTGTTGTCGCTGGCGCACTCGTCTTACTAGAACTTAATCCTGCATATATCATTCTAAGCGAACCATTACTATTATTTCTAATAATTCGCCACCAAATATAATACGAACCATCTTTTCCAAACACTACCCAGTTATTGTTTACATTGCCACGATAATACTTAATTGACTGTGAACCTCCAGAGTAATCACCTTTGATCCAGGTATAAATACCGTCACCCTCTATTCCAGCAAACATATTATCATCAGTGGGTTTTCCCTCTGGTATTTTATTTGACAATATTGGTTTTTTATCAAAGTAAAAATAACATTTTGTTCCAGAATTGGTAATTCTTGAAACTTCTATTTCACCATTTTCATAAGTTAGTTTTACATTATTATCTATTACACCATTTATTTCACATCTTGTTTTAATGTTATCAGTATTTAGTTTATAACCACTAGATGGTATTTTACCATCTGTAACTTTAGTATAGTTACCATCGTCATTTTCGATATATATTGCCATAATACTTAAGTCAGCGGGTGAATAATTAATTGTGCCTTTAGCTATACTAATGCTTTTACTACTTCTATATTTAGCGAAGCTTATACCACATAATATTGTAATAAATGTTGATAATATTAAAGTAATCAACACTATTATTTTCTTTTTATCATTTTTCTTTAATACCTCAATATTCATAATGTATATTCCTGGTGTGTAACTTCATTCATCATGGCATGTAAAAAAATATTTGTCTTAGAACCAATTTCCAAACTCTCTATCATAATTTTTTATCTTTCCTCTCTTTCATTTTCAATAAATTAGAAATTTCTACTTTATGTATTAATTATAAGGCGTGCTAGTATAAAAGTTAAGAAAAATGTCATATATAGCGAGTTAGAATTTTTTAATAATTCTATTAATGAGAAAATCTTTTTGAGGTGTATAGTTTATGTTTAGTGCAGAAAAAATGGTTGAGATAAGAAAAGAAAATAATTTTACGCAAAAAGAAATGGCAAAATATTTGGGCTTTTCAGAAAGTAGTTATGCGATGTGGGAATGTAATCGCGAGATAGTTTCAATTAGAAGACTTATGATTTTTTGTGAAAAGTTTAATGTTTCAGTTGATTATATATTTGGTTTTAAGGTTGAGAAACTTTTAACGAAAAGCTTTGATATTACAAAACAGGGTGAGAGGTTAAAGATGTTTAGAAAAGAAAATAAGATTTCACAAGATAAATTGGCTGATTTTTTAAAAGTAAAAAGGACAATGATATCTAATTGTGAGACAGGACGTTCTATTTTAGTAACTATATTTTTATATGAGATATGTAATAAGTATAAAATAAGAGCGGATTATTTGTTAGGCAGAATTGACGAACCGATGTATTGGGATGATAATAAATAATAAGGAAATTGTCTAACATATAAAAAAAAATATGGTATTAAAAAATGAGAAATTTTAAGCATTAAGTTACTTTTAGATTTCTCATTTTTATTTTATGTACCTTGGACGACATAAGGGTTAGTACTTATGCCTGTTCCTTGTTCGATTAATGTGTCTGATTTAAGATTGATAACAGGTCTTATACTAAATGCGTTGTCTACAGCCCAACTGACAAGATAACCTGATGAGTGGACGATAAATACATTAGCACAATTCCAACTGCCACCATAGTTATATGGAGTCATTGTCCAATAACGATTATTTGAATGTAAATATGATTTAGTGTTTGAAGGTGAGCTATATACCATACCACTCATCAATACTTCATCCGCGGTTATTAAACCTACAGTTAATTTTAGTATATCATTTTCGTTTTCACATAGTAAACTAGGTGATTTATTTGTTTCTATTCTTTTTTGTGCCATATAATTCGTTTCACTTGTTTCAATTCCTGTACCATTATCTGTTGTTCTATCATTACAGAAGGCAGCATTTACATCAAGGTTACTTGAATAATCTGAATTTTTAGCTAGTGTTTTATTATACCATGTTTCTAATTGCCCTAATATTGTTGATGCTG
The DNA here is from genome assembly GCA_947565485.1 of uncultured Mycoplasma sp. Lineage (GTDB taxonomy): Bacteria > Bacillota_I > Bacilli_A > RF39 > UBA660 > Caccenecus. The sequence goes on from CANOGG010000014.1 coordinate 9,929, forward strand.
TTCCATTTCCGTGAACTTGACCTGATGTATACTTGAATCCTACATACATATTATTGTTTTGATTTGAATTATATGCACTTGTTCCTATCTGTGTACCTGCTCCTGTTGTCGCTGGGGCACTCGTCTTACTTGAACTTGTTCCAGCATATATCATTCTAAGGGAACCATTACTATTACTTCTAATAATACGCCACCATATATAGTTATCCCCATCTTTGCCAAAAACTACCCAGTTATTATCAACACTTCCTCTAAAGTATTTGATTGGTTGGTCTCCTCCTGAATAGTCACCTTTAGTCCAAGTATAAATTCCATTTCCAGATATTCCTGCAAACATAGAGTCATCAGTTGGCATTCCTCCTGCTATTACTTCGTCAGTGGATATTCCTTTTACTTTATCAAAATACAGGTAACACTTGGTACCAGCAGTAGTTAGTTTCGAAAAACTAACTTCACCATTTTCATATGTGATTTTAATGTTTGTATCAGTGCCTCCTTTTATTTCACATCTTGTTTTGGTTATATCCTCATTTAAGGTATAACCGCTAGTGGGTATTTTGCCATCACTTACTAATTTATATGTATTATCACTATCTTCTAGGTAGACTGATACTAGGTTTAAGTCTGCTTGTTTATAGTTAACTGTACCTCTCGCAATACTAATACTTTTACTACTCCGATATTTAGCTAAACTTATACCGCATAATATTGTAATAAATGTTGATAATATTAAAGTAATCAACAATATTATTTTCTTTTTACCATTTTTCTTTAATACCTCAATATTCATTGGGAGTGTACCTGGTGTTTTACTTCATTTACTTGGGCATGTAAAAAAATATTTGTCTTGCGACCAATTTCCAAACTCTCTAACATGTTTTTTATCTTTCCTCTCTTTCCTATTTAATAAATTAGAAATTTCTACTTTATATTTTTATTATACATTTATTTACAATTTTAGTTAATAATAAATGTACCATTTTTGAACATATAATATATAGCATTTGGTTATTATGCGAAAATGAATTGATAAATGAAAGAGAGTTTAGATATGATTGTTAATTTTAGGTTAAAGGAACTTAGAGAAAGCAAAGGGTTAACTCAGGCACAATTAGCAAAAATAATTAATTTGAATCGCACGACTTATAATCATTATGAAGTCCAGGAGAATATGCTGCCGCTTAAGCATCTTAATTTTTTGGCGAATTATTTTGATGTTTCGATAGATTATATATTAGGTTTAACTGAGG
>CANOGG010000015.1 GCA_947565485.1 uncultured Mycoplasma sp.
CTTATAATGCAACACCTCCATCTATTTTTAATACTTATATTGAATTTAAACAGGTCGCCAAGACTTATGAACTAGCCAGTGAACTTATTAAGTCTCTTGAATTACAAGACAAAAACAGTGCTTTAAACAAAAATCTTTTATACTATTATGGTGCGACCGGCTATAGTAACATCAATAGTACATTTATTCCACTGATAATTATTGCTTTAAGTGTTATCTCAGTAGGCTGTATTATCGTCATCTATAATTCCTTTGCAATATCAACCCTAGAACGTAAGAAAACTTTTGGCCTCTTCTCATCTATAGGCGCTACCAACAAACAAATTCGCCACACCGTTTTCTTTGAAGCCTTTATCGTAGGTCTTATCGGCTTGAGTCTTGGTATTATTGGCGCTTTCTTAGGCATCTACATCGTAATTCAAGTATTAAACTCTCTCTTAAAAGACAGTCTTTCTCTAACTATCATCTTTAGTGTTGAACCCTTATATGTCATTATTCCTCTTATATTTATGGTTATTGTCATCTTTTTATCCGCTTATTTACCAGCTAAGAGAAGTGGCAAAATCACTCCTATTGAAGCCATCCATGGTCTAGATGACATCAAGATATCACCTAAAGAAGTCCGTAGTCCCAAAATAATTCAAAAACTATTTGGTATTGAAGGGGTAATTGCTCATAAAAACATCAAACGTAACAAAAAGAAATATCGCATAACTATCATCTCTTTATTTATCAGTATAGTTATGTTTAACACTTTCACATCATTTTTAGGCTATTTTATCAAAACCAGTGATTCATTTGACTACTTCGACTATGATATTGGCCTCACTCTAAAAGGCGACAAAGAAACTGTTATGAAAGACTTTACCACCCTCGAGAACAAATATAAACCAGATAAGAGTCTTGCTATGTACACTTACTATCTTGATGTTACTAACCTTAAAGCTGAAGATTTCACTCCTGTCTATCAAAATACTTTAAGAGAATTTGATACCTCTTATTCTAATCTAACTTTTAATATTGCTATCCTACCTGATTCTCTATACAACAAAATTTCTAATACTGAGGCTGTCTTACTAAATGCCAAATATATCACGACCTATAGCATGAACAATCGTAAAACAATCGATGCTAAAGTCTTCGCTAAAAACAAATATACCCTTGAATACACCATGAACGATAAACCAGGTACTCTAAATGCCGAAGTTCTAAATAACGATATCTACGGTTTCAAAAATACCAAATACGACCGCGAACCCTACTTACTTATCAGTGAATCTACCTACCAGACCAAAATAGGGTTTAATAACGAAGTCTATGCTAGCTATGTTTTAAGTTCTTCTAAATACCACGATATCTACACTGATTTAGAAAACGATAAAGTAAAACTAAATTCTAAACTTCATTATTACAGCCCTGCCCAGGAAATGGCTAACACTAAAAACATCATCCTCGCTGTTAAAATCTTATTCTATGGCTTTATCTCTCTTATTTCCTTAATTGGTGTTACAAGTGTCATTAATACTATTAATACTAATATCAACTTACGTAAAAAAGAATTTGCCATGCTACGGAGTATCGGCCTAACACCAAGAGGCTTCAACAAACTATTATTCTTTGAGAGTTTATTCTTTGGACTCAAATCACTTATCTATGGTATACCTGTTTCTCTTGCTATCAACATCTTAATTTCACTATATATTAATAATGTGATGGAAACAAGTCTTATCATTCCTTATGGTAGTATTCTAATAAGTATCCTCGCTGTCTTCTTAGTAGTCCTAATAACTATGAACTATGCTTCTAAAAAAATCAAAAAAGATAATATTCTCGAGTCTCTACGTGAAGAAAATATCTAATAAAGAAAACTTCTAAAAAAATTAGGAGTTTTCTTTTTCATGTTGTATAAGGAATATTAATAATATAAACATAAATATATAATTATCAGTATCATAGTATACAACCTGTTTGATGATATTTTAAATTAAGAATATCTCATGCTGACTTATTTAAATGTAGAATAAAAACTACATATTTTTTGTTATCCAATGTTTAGCAAAGTATTATAAATTTTTAATTAATTTAGAGTTAAAAAACAAAATCTGCAAACATCTGCAAAGAAATCTGCAAACAATTAAAATGTATTTCCCAAAAACAAAAAATATTCATTTTTGGGAAATGATATACTATAATGATAATGGAGGAAAAATATGAAACTAATTAAAAGAAATACCTATTTAAATAAAATGATTAACACCATGAATACACCAGATATTAAAGTGATAACTGGAGTTCACCGTGCCGGGAAATCCAAACTTTTAGAAGAATTTATGAATTATATTAAATCCAATATAAAAAATTATAATATAATTCATATTAATTATAACTTAACTAAATATGAAAATATTAACGAATATCATAAATTAGTCTCTTATGTTGATGAATTGTACAATTCTAAAAAAATAATTTTCTCCTTATTGATGAAGTCCAAATGTGTGATGGTTTTGAAAAAGCTATTAATAATTTCCATGCCGAAGAAAAATATGATATTTATATAACTGGTTCCAATGCTTTTCTACTAAGCAGTGACCTTGCAACATTATTTACAGGTCGAACTATGGAAATAAAAGTATACCCATTCTCATACCAAGAATATTTAGAATATTATAATATTGCAAATGATGAAAAGTCCTTTGATAATTATGTCTTAGAAGGTGGGTTATCAGGTTCTTATTTATATGAAGAAAGTGAACAAAAATATAATTATGTAAATGATATTTATAATACTCTTATAAAAAAAGATATTTGTAATAAGTGTAAAATAAAAAAAGAATATTTGTTGGATATAATAAATGATTTTTTAATGGATAATATATCTAATTTAACATCCTATCGAAATATTTCTGATTCTCTAACTAAAAATAACGATAAAATTAATCATAAAACTGTCAACCTCTATATAAATTATTTATGTAATGCTTATCTTTTCTACAAAATTAGAAGATATGATATACAAGGAAAAAGATATTTAGCAACCGAAGATAAATACTACCTTGTTGACCAATCATTTAAATTTGCTAAACTAGGAACTAAAAATATTAATTATGGAAGAGTATATGAAAACATAGTAGCTTTAGAATTACTTAGAAGAGGATACGGGCTTTATGTGGGCATATTATATGAAAAGGAAATAGATTTTATCGCTACTAAACGAAACGAAAAGATATATATTCAAGTATCAAGCGAAATAGGTAATGATTTTGAAAATAAAACCTTTAAACGAGAAGTTGAACCATTATTAAAAATAAAAGATGCCTATCCAAAAATTCTAATCGCTAAAACTCATCATGATATGTACACATATGAAGGAATTGAAATAATAGATATTAAAGATTGGCTTATAAATTTCTAATTACATGAAAACGTATTTCCCAAAAAGCAAAAAAAATTGATTTTGGGAAATAGAAATATTTAAAAATATATTATTTATATCAATGCGCTGCAAAATAGCATAACAAATCGTAAAATAAATATATAACAAAGAGTAAGGCAAGAATGCTCTTTTTTCTTTTATTTCCTAGGGAGTTTGTGAGTTTTATTGATTATTTATTAAAAATATTGGGAGTAATATCGGCATATTTGATTGACTGATATAATTTTAAAAGTTATAATTCTAATATAAAGAGTAAAGAAAGTATAGCTTATTGTATAATTTTTAATTACTCTTGTTAGTGAATATAATATGCATGTTTGTCGAATGTTTAGAAGTTTTGACAACATTAGAGAGTACTACTGCAAAATATCAAAATGTATATTAAAATAGTTTTTATGATAGAGGTGTGAAATGGAAAAAACAGAAAAAAACAAAAAGATGATTATTATTGTGAGGTGTTTATTATTAGTAGTGGGAGTATCTCTTGCTTACTTCTTAGCAAACTCCCTTATAAATGGTGATGTAACAAGTCTTAAAGCTACAACTGCCCATATCCATGGTGCCACTCTAACCATGGAAGGAACATTGGAATTTAGTGATAAAAATATTTTACCTGGCCACAAAAATGTTTCTATTCTAAAACTAACCGCGACCGGTAATAATGAAGTAATACCCTATAATGTCGTTTGGAAGGGGAGTAATAACTTAAATACTCCATTAAATTTTACTGTCTATAAAGCTGGAGTTAAACTTGAAGTAACAAGTAGTTGTCATCAAGTAACTGGCAAAGTAAATGGTATGAATATCATCAATGAAGAATGTACTATTTCTAACGAAACAAACCTTGGAACTGCTATTGCTACTGGTACTATCGAAAATAGAGGAGGCGAAGATACTTATAGCTTAGTCGATGATGAAATCATTACTGCCACTAGTGCTGGTACTGAAATGTACTATTATGTTGTCTTAGAATATCCCGAAACTGGCGAAGACCAATCAAGTGATATGGGTGGCACCTTCACTGGTGAAGTTATGGTAACAGAAAGTAATGTTAGTCCTGATATCAATATTCTAGCAGTTTACACCAAAGATGATGGTGATGCTGACTATAAAAAAGTTGAAGCTATTCCTCAAAGTGGTTATACTCTAAACACTAGTAAAAGTAATTGTACTAATGGTGCTACTCCAAGTTGGGACTATGACCATAATGGTTTACTAACTACTAATTTAACTCAAAGTGGAACCAGTTGCTATTTATATTTTGATAAACAAATTATAACAGCAAATACAATAATAGCGAATTTAAGCGGAACACCGACTGATGACTCGATGTTTAGTGGAACAAGCGGCGATGGTATTTATACTTGGACTAAGGGAGACTATTCTGGAGGCGAACAGCCAATCAAATACTTCAGAGGAAATGTCAACAATAACTGGGTAATATTCGGAAAAGATGGTTCAAACTATATTTGGTGGCGAATTATCAGAAATAATAGTAATGGTTCACTAAGAATGATATATGCTGGTTTAAGTAACGATAAAAATACCGTCCCAGCTACAACAGGAGAGGGAACGCAAATAGGAACAAAAGCATTTAATTCAATCGTAAATGATAATATGTATGTTGGTTTTAAATATACGAGTGGTCAAGTCCATGGTACAGGAACAAATTCGACTATTTTAGGCGAAGAAAACTCCACAGATAAAACAACATTGTATGGTTGGTATAATGCAACACTAGGCAGTAGTTTAGAATATTTTGGAAACATAGATTTAAATGCTGGCTTCTGTAATGATAGAACACCAACAAGCGGAACTGGTTTAGGAACAACAGAAACTTATTACGCAGCGTATAACAGACTTGTAAATAATAAAAATCCGAACTTGTTGTGTACACCATATATAGTCCAAGGAACATAACATACAACTATATAAACAAAAAAATAAACTATCTGCCTATATTGCTTAAAAACTTTCCATATATGGGCAGAAATTATAAACCTATAATGAGATAGAGCTTTTCCACTCTATCTCCTTTCCATATTCTTAAAACTATAAATACTTTTTATATAAATTGACAATTATAAGGAAAAATGCTTTAATTTTCCTAGAAAAAGGAAATGTTTCTTGTCTTTCTTAAATATCTCCATCATCTTAAAAACAAATAAATTCCGAAAAAATGTATTTTTGTACAAAAATTCGGAATACTAATAGTTACATAAAATAATATATTATAATTAAATTATCAAAGATGATGCATTATGAAAGAAAAAAAAGAGATTTTTATCTTAACCAATTAATAAAAAAATGGTAATGGTCAAATAAAAGTTATAACAAACTGTTAAAACATCACTTTTGCTATATTTATTCATAACTCTTTATCTTTTTTACAAGACTTATTTTTTCATTTAAATTATATTAGTTGATATTTTTCGGTGATTTGTAGATAATTCATTCGGTGATTTGTGAACTAATTACTATTGCCAATATCCTAATTTACAACAAATTACAATTATAGTATAATTTAAAATATAAATTCTGTCTCTGGAGGTCCTAAAATGATTCGCAATTTAACTATAAATGATTATGCCCAAGCCCAAAAACTCGTCTCTGAAATTCACAAGTTACATTTGAGCCATCGCCCTGACATATATAACGGGGGTAATTCTCTTCCTTACGCTTATTTCAAAAGTATTATCGAGAGTTCTAATTCTCTAAATATCGCCTACGAAGAAGATAACCACCTTGTTGGTCTTTTAATAGCTACTAAAAAAACTAGTAGACCAATTCCCATTATGAAAGAAAGAACAACTTACTTTATTGAAGATTTAGTCGTTACTAAAAAATACCAAAAAAAGGGCATTGGCAGGGAACTATACTATTACCTCTTAGAAAAAGCAAAAGAAGAACAATGCACTGCTATCGAATTAAATGTCTGGTCTTTTAATACCTCTGCTCTTAAATTTTATGAATCTTTAGGCATGTCTGTTAAAAATCTTACGCTTGAACAAGTCTTCACATCATCATCTATTGAACTAGAAAAATCTAACTTAACAATTACTAACAAGGTTGAAAAATAAAAGCCCGATATATCTAAATAATTAAAACTTATAACCAAAAATTATTCTTTTTTTTAAAAGTGATTTTTTCTCAAAACTTAAAATGAAAATATCTTTTATTAAAAAATGCCATTCTCTAAGCCATAAAAAATAATATAAAATGTTAACAATAATTGATATCAAATTTAATAATAGAATAGCTATATATAGAAATTTACGTTAAAACATGACAAATAGGTATTTTGAAATATAAAATGCCAGAACTTAAGACAAATGTAAAATTTGCTTCAGAATTAAAAAATGATGAATTGTTGCAAGGAGTTCTTGCAAAATTACTTTGAAGTCATAATCAAATATTATTAGCCTAGGGCTCTCCTATTTTTTTCATATATAAAGAACGCTATAATAACTGGTATAGATACTGCCACTGGTTGTAAATACCTCATATGTCCATTAACTGGCGACACTACACATATCAATACTGTCACTAAAAAGGGGTTTAATATTCCTAAAAACTTATAATCTCTCTTATATATTAAATAAATTACTAAACAAATTAAAAACCACACATAAGGATAACAACTATATAATAACCCTGTAACTGGTTTATTACATAAAAACACTGCCCATTTATATAACATATTTCTTTCCTTTTCAAAAGCTTGCCTAAACTCTATTTCCGGCAAATCATAATTAACTATATTATAAAAACCAACTTCTTCTCCCATAAAGTTTTTATGTTCCGAATAAAAATAACCATAAATATTATTTAACGTGGCATCAAGATAAACCACCGGATGCTTTAAAAGCATTGATTTCCAGGCCCGAAAATACGTCTTTAACTCTTTTTTTGTTGGATAATCAAGTATCCGCGCCTTTACATTATCACTCCGGTTAGGCTCATAAATCCTCCCCAAATCTTTAATATCACCTGTAAAGAGTACCTCAAGCTTTTTCTTCTCCTGTAAACTAATATCTTTAGGGTATTCTTTAACATACCTCGCTGTTTGTTGTAAAGGAATCGACATCATCTCTCGCACTTTTCCTTCCTTAATATCATAATGTGGTAAAAAGACATAATGATAACCAAAATTAACCCCTAACATTCCCACCATTACAATGATTAACCATCTTATCATCTTCTTATCATTTCTAAAAACGCCCATTAATACGATTAAATTAATAAGACTAATATAAACACCTGTGTTCCGCCATAAATAAAGCATCACATTTAGCGTAAATAACACCCCAAAATCAATAATCTTTATCTTCTTTAAAACTCCAAAATGATAATATGTAAACGTAAAAGTAAATAAAATAACCAAATAATATATCGTATCTTTAATATAAGTTATCGAATTAATCGTCCAAAAAGGGAACCCTAAAAAGAAAATGGCACTTAAAACTCTAAGTAAAAGGGGAGTATCTATTTTATTCATCACTCTAAAAACATAAACCATAACTAAACTATTAATAACTACTTGTATAATTATATAAAGAAAAATTCCCAAATTCGCATCTTTAAGTCCTACTCCTAACTTAAATAAATTACCCATTACCATTGACAATAAAGCCGGATGATGATTATTCCACTCCCAATTCTTAAAATAAGAATTTAACTGCCAAACGCCATCAAAAGCAACTGTCCCCGGATAAAAAAAGAAAAGATAAAAAAGGCTAAGCCCCAAAGCGCCTAAACTAATACTCAAAAAAGGATGCTTATAAAATATAAACTCTAACGCCTTATTTTTTTTCTTCTCTGTCTTCTGTATTTTCTTACTTTCTAACGCCTCATATATATAATCTATTAAAAGATATAAAAGAAAAGAAAGACTCCCAAAATAGATGAGCGTTTTCACTAAAACACTCCAATTACCTAAAATCGTAATTGTTCCCGCTTTATCATAAATTTTTCCCACGACTAAAAACATTGAAAGCATACTCGCATTAATAAACGGCATAATCTTAAAATTTTTTCGGGTTTTCATTAAGCACTTCATAACTACGATTAAAAATATAAATAAAATAATTCCTAAAAATTTATTATAATTACTAAATACTACTAGAAAAAAAGATACAACCATCGCTATTATTATCTGTATTTTATCATTCTGCAAATTTCCATCACCACTAAAAATATAGTATTATATATCCTAGAATTTGTCTACATTTTCCTCCCAAAAAAACGTTTATTTACATCTAAAAACGCCATTTTACCGAAAAAACTTTCCAAAAACTCTAAAATGTGCTATTATTAAATGCGGTGAAAAAGAGATGACAGAGGAAAAAAAATTAGAAAAAAATATTCAAATAGCCTACGATAAAGTCCAAAAACTTATCAATTTTTGTCGTACATACGAAACTTGGCCTAAAGCTTATAATAAAGCCCAGACTGACTACGAAAAACTTTCTAACGAACTATATTGCTGGCTTAAAAGAAACCATTTTAACAGTTTAAATTATCCTTTTAAATATAGCGAACTAATATGGCAAGATGATATCTCAGTGTTAACAGTAATTGAAGAGTTATACACTAAATATGGCGCTAAAGATGCTTACCGTAACACCAAATCTTACATTATTACCAAAATCGCCGAATTTAAAAACTATTGTGAGACTTATAAGAGTTGGCCAACCCAAGTCCATTATCCTAAAACTGAGACTGAGAGATTATCACGTAAACATTGCAAATGGCTCAAAAATATAAATTATAACTATGAAACACAAGATTTCAAATACCACGACCTTATTATGCCTGATAATCGTCCTGCTATCGCTCATATGAATGAATTATACGAAAAATATTATAAACCCCATAAATTTTCCTCTGAACATATAATTCAAACTGTCCATGAAATTATTGATTTTTGCAATCAATACCAAAAATTTCCCCGGCAAATCCGCCAACCAGCGAACGATGCCGAAGAATTAAGCTGTCGTCTCGCCAATTGGCTCCAAAAAAGTAATTATTTTATTGTGGGCGAATTTAAGTATTCTAATCAAATGTATGATGAAACCAAAACTATTAAAGAAGTTCTCGATTTTTACTTTTATATGTTTGGCGCCAAAACTCGGGAACAAAAACAAGTATACTATCAAACTCTAAAAGAGAAGAACTCTTCTAACATCGCTCTTGAACTCGCTGTATACTTAATAAAACTTAACCAATCTCTCACTACTGACCTCGAAAAATATAATTTTTATCTAGATAAAACTCTTAGTATCATCGAGGAATACCATCTAAACATCGATATAAAAAAACTTCTTATAATACTAGGAAAAAATCCCCTTGAACAAATAAACTTCCTTTCCATGGAACACTCCAAAGCCCTCATCTCGGGCCAAACTGACTTAGCTTATATTTATCAAATCTTAATCAATTACATTAATCAAAATCTTCAAAGTGGGAACGCCTTAAAAAGTAGTAGGTGATTTCAAAAATGGATATCAAAAGTCAAAATGCTATCAAAAAATTAGCCGATATCAAAACCTACTGCAAAACATATCATACCTGGCCTAAAGAATATAAAAGCCCACAAAATGACCAAGAAAAATTATCAAACCGTCTCCAAGACTGGTTAACCAAAAGCTATTATAATAGCACTACTCATCTCTTTGTCTTTACCAATTTAAAACTTCCATCTGGTAAATTACTCATTATTGCCTTAGACGAATTATATGATTCCTACTGCACTTACCACAATACCCATCAAAAAAGCCTCTACATTCAAAAAAAGATATCGGATATTACTGAGCTTTGCGATGAATTTCAAACTTGGCCTTACTCTTATCCTAACCCTGAAAGTGATTTTGAAATAACTTCTACTATTTGTGCCCACTGGCTTATTAACTCTAAATATTACACGAAAGAATTTAAGTATCATTCCCACAAACTAAAAAATGGTTCTAATATTAAAAATCTTTTAGACGAACTATACGAAAAATATTTTTACACTTCTAAAGATACTATGCGAATTAAAAATATGCTTGAAAAATTAATTTCTTATTGTACCACCTATGAAGTATGGCCCAAAATTGAAAGTGAACCCCAAACAACCCAAGAAAAATTTGCTTCTTTCCTCATATCTGAACTAAAATTTTATGAAAGTAACTTTCCTCTTTTTGAAAACACTAATCTTCCCTCAATCATCAATTATTATCGTTCTAATTATTCTCGAATCTCTAAAGACTACGAACCCTTAATAACTACTTTAGTTACTTACTTTTTAAAACTCTCTGAAGTCATGTATACCAACTTTGCGGAATATAATAGTTATCGTGCCTCTATTATTGGCATCATTAAAGACCATAACTTAAACCTTAATTTCCAAGAAATAGCTTTAATTCTCACCAACCAAGAGAGGGAAGTAGTAGAACTCTTATCTGCCAAAATCACAACTTACCTGAGAGAAACTCCTGAAAAATATTTTTATCAATCCCTTTTAAACCATTTTCTTGGGTTTGCATACCAACATCCATCATTTTTAACCAAATAACTCTCCAAAATAACAAATATTTTAAAAAACTATCACTAAAACTTTTGACAAATAAATATTTTATGATATACTTAACTTAAACACTTTTTAGAGAATAAAATCTCCCTAAGTCCCTATTTATAATGGTT
>CANOGG010000016.1 GCA_947565485.1 uncultured Mycoplasma sp.
GTAATCGCGAGATTATACCGATAAAAAGACTTCTCTTTATTTGTGAGAAGTTTAATATTTCTTTAGATTATCTTTTGGGTTTTCAAGATGTTGAAAAAGAGATGGATAAAAAATTTAATTTAGAAAAACAAGGAGAAAGATTAAAATTATTTAGACGAGATAATAATTTAACTCAAGTAGAGATTGAGAAAGTTTTAAATTCTAGTAAAGGTGTTTTTTGTAATTATGAGAAAAATAAAATTATAGTTTCGACAGTTGCCCTTTATACGATATGTAGTAAATATGGAGTAAGAGCTGATTATCTTTTAGGAAGAATAGATGAGCCAAGATATAGGAATTAAGATTTTACTATTATAAAATTTATATAACTTAAAATGTTTCTTTCTTCTTTAATAGGAGTGATTAATTCTTGTTTTGTTGGCATATGCAGTTTATTAACTAGCTTAATTGTGACAAGGCTGTTGTCATAATTGGAAGATATTGTTTACCAAATTGGATGCCTTAGATAGAATTAAATATATTGGGTTTATAGAAAATGATAGTAAAAGAAAAAAGCCCTTTTGGACTCTTAGTTAATTTCTTCAATTTTCAAGAAATTAGTGATACGACCCTCGGTGTTGATAGGAATACCACCAGTGATAATTATTTTATCATCAACATTTAAGTTAAAGAATTCTTTGGTTTTATCTTTGGCCATTTTAACCATAGTATCAGTATCATGTAAAACCGGAACAATACTAGTGTAGATACCATAGTTTAGGGCTAAACTGCGGGAAACATCAGGGCTGGTGCAAGTTGCCATGATAGGACATTTAGGACGAAAGTTACTGATAAAACGAGCAGAATAACCACTTACACTAGCACATGCGATAGCCATAACCTTAACATATTCAGTTAAGTCAACAGCGCCTTTAGCTATACATTCAGTACGACCAATTTTACCAGAGTAAGCAAAATTATTGTGGCAATGTTCTTCGGTGTCACTAGCAATACTAGCCATAAAAGAGACAGCTTCAACGGGATATTCGCCCATAGTAGTCTCACCACTTAGCATGATAGCATCGGTACCATCTAAAACAGCATTAGCAACGTCAGTCACTTCGGCACGAGTTGGTCTAGAGTTATGTTTCATACTCTCAAGCATTTCGGTCGCAACAATACAGATTTTACCATGTTCACGAGCAGCACGGATAATTTGTTTTTGATAAACTGCTAAAAGAGACATAGGTACTTCTTCGCCAAGATCACCTCGAGCGACCATGACACCATCACTAACTTCTAAGATTTCATCAATATTAGCAATACCAGTTTTGCTTTCGATTTTAGAAATAATTTTGATGTTACTTTTAGTCTCGGCAATTATTTTCCTGGCTTCTAGGACGTCCTCTTTAGTTGAGACGAAAGATAAAGCAAGAAAGTCGCCTTGATGGAGACAAGCATATAGAATATCTTCTCTATCAGCCTCACTAATAAATGGGATGTCTAGTTTAACACCTGGTACAAAGAGACTTTTACGACGTCCTAGATTACCACCATTAATGATTTTACAAGTTACGCCATCACTCTCTTTGGAGATAACTTCAATTTTCATTAAACCATTTTCAAGTTGGATAAAGTCGCCCTTATTTAGAGAGTCAAGAGCACTCGGGTGGTTAACACTGAATCTTTCTTCATCACCAATTACTTCTTCTTTTACAACTCGGATAGTATTACCAGCGACGAGGTTGATACCACCCTCCTTGACATCACCGTTTCGAAATTCTGGTCCTTTAGTGTCGAATAATAGAGCAACGTTTAAGTTTTCTTCGGCGTTTACTCTCTTAACATTTTCTTCGACAGTTAGTTTTTCTTCAGGTGTTGCATGAGAAAAGTTAACACGAGCTGCATTCATTCCAGCATAAGCCATTTTTTTAAAAGTTTCATATGGATAACTTGATGGACCAATACTGCAGACAATTTTAGTTTTTTTCATAAAAAATTTCCCCTTTCATACGGACAGTATTAAATTTTACTACAAATATTAAAAAAAATAAAGTAAAAATTGATAATTTTTGACAAAAATTGAAAAATATGCTAGAATAGAAGCGTTTTTAAGGGGGGAATTTCGATGATATTTAACGAGGTTTGTGATAAATTTACGGAGGATGCCAGAGATTTCCTTTGTCTTTACGTCGCTTTTATGGCGAAAATGGCGCAAGAAAAGAAGCCAAGAAATATGGTTGAAGATAGTGATAAATTTTACTTTTTATATCTTAATTTGTTGCTAAAAAACGATATTGCAACGATTATGGAAAAAGAAAATATTCAGAGAGAGAAAATTGATAATAAAAGACTTATTTCAGTGTTAAAAGTGTTAGAGAAAATTGATATTAAGAATACAGATATGGCATATTTAGATAAAATGTTTTATCAGTATGCCTTTTCCACCTTTCTTTATTTAAGGAAATATTGGTTGTTTTTAGATAAAGAAAAGACTTGTTTGGAGCGTTTACTAGTAGATATGATAAATGAGGGTTTGTTTGATAATACAGAGTATAAGACCTGGTTTAAGTTAGAGGAGATAAAAGATGAGTTAGATAAACTAGCTTGTTTAAAGGAGAAATCGATTAAGATGAAAAATAATGGTGGAACAGCAAGGAATGTAATAAAAATCAATGAAGCTTTAAGAAATATGCCAATAGATTTAAAGTTTGGAACAGATTTAACCGCGCTCGATTATAAAGAAGATAATATTTTGGGGAGACAAAAAGAATTTAGAAGTATGTGTGCTTATTTGATGGATAATGAAAAATCACTCATTATTCATGGGAAACCAGGAGTTGGAAAAACCGCTTTAGTTAAGAGTTTAGCATATCATATAGTTCAGGGAACGGCGCCCAAGAGACTAGAAGACAAAAGAATAATTGAAATATCGGGTTCAGAATTAATTAGTGGTTGTAAACTAATGGGAATGCTCGAGGAAAAATTACTTAAGATTTTAAATTATTGTGTGGAGTCAGGGAATATAATTTTATTTATAGATGAGATTCATATTCTAATGGGACTTGGAAGTAATGAGAAAGATAATAATGATATTGCTAATATTTTGAAGCCTTACTTGGGTGATGGAAGAGTGAAAATTTTAGGTGCGACTACGACTCGCGAATATAATACAATTTTGGCAGATGCAGCTTTTGCGAGAAGATTTAATGGGTTGGAACTTTTAGAACCTAGTGAGGATATAGTTTTAGAAATTTTAAAAAAAACAATAAATAAGTATGCAAGAGAAAAAGGGATAAGAGTTAAATATCAAGATGAGACATTAGAGGGATTGTTAAAGTTAATTATTGGGTTATCGAAGAAGAAAAATCCGAATGCTTTATTACAAAAAAATTTATATAATCCGGATTTAGCACTAACAATTCTTAGAAATGGTTATAATTTTGCAATGGTGGATGATAAAGAATATATGGATGCAAGTGCTATTGTCGAGGGTGTGATGGGTATGGACTATTTTAGAGACCATACTAAGGAAGAATTTCGGGAGTCAGCTCTTTCGTTAACGAGAGAAAAAACAGATTTAAAGATTATAAAATAAAATGGACGATTAAGCCCATTTTTTATTGTTCTAAAATATTAGTTATTTTAGTTTCGATAGTTTGATTGTTAATTTCGGGAAGTATTTTTATGATTTGGTTTTTTTTGGCAAGTATTTTGAGGGTTTGTTCATAATTTAAAAGTTTATCTTCAACATTTTTTAGAGTTTTACCTGCACTACTTTTGGAAATACCGCGGTTTTCGGCGATTTCACTGAGACTTAAGTCTTCAATGTAGTAACTGATAAAAGTAGTTTGTTCGATTTTAGTTAAAAGGTCTTTATATATTTCAAATAATTTGTTTAAATATTCGCGGTTTTCCATTAATCAATCATATCCTTAAAAAGACCATAGATATAGTTTTCAATATCGAAAGTTTTGAGGTCGTTTACCCCTTCGCCGAGGCCGATAAATTTAACAGGTATGTTAACACTTTCTTTGATAGCAAGAACAATACCTCCTTTAGCTGTACCATCTAGTTTAGTTAGAACAATACCAGTGATGTTTGTTATCTCTTTAAAAGATTCAGCTTGGAGAATGCCATTTTGACCGGTCGCGGCATCAATTACTAAAAGAGTCTCATGAGGAGCGTCTGGTATGTGAGTACCAATTACTTTATTAATTTTTTCAAGTTCTTTCATGAGATTAGTTTTATTTTGTAGACGACCTGCAGTATCAATAAGAACGATATCGACATTTTCTTCTTTAGCTTTTTTTAAGCCATCAAAAATAACTCCAGCAGGGTCACTATCCTCTTTACCATAAAAGAGGGAATTAGTGCGTGTAGCCCATTCTTCCAACTGAGGGACAGCACCAGCACGGAAAGTATCGCCAGCGATGAGCATGACTTTTTTCCCCTCTTCATGGTATTTATGTGCGAGTTTACCAATAGTGGTAGTTTTACCGACACCATTAACTCCGACCATAAGGATGACGGTGGGGCCATCAGGGTTGATATTTATTTTATCACTTAGAGACTCGCCGCTTACATAGATAATGAAGAGTTCGTCAACGATTACTTCGCCAAGATAGTTAGTGTCGGTTATATTTTCTTTCTTGACACGAGCTTTTAGACGGTCTAAAAATTTCATTGTCGTATTAACACCAATGTCGGCCATGATTAAAAGATTTTCTAATTCATCAAAGTAATCATCAGTTACTTTAGTGTATTTATGGCCGAGAACGCTTAGTTCATTAATGAAATTTTTCCGAGTTTTCTCAAGGCCTTTATCGTAGGCTTTAATTTCAAGGGCTTCTTTTATTTCTTCCTCTTTTATTTCAGACCCTTTTATTTCTGGTTTTTTTGGTTCAATTTTTTTTGTTTCTGTTTTTTGGGGTTCAGATTTTTTTATATCTTCTTTTTTTTCTGAGGTCTTTTTTATTTCATCTTGTTTTACGGAAGTGCTTTTTTCGGGTGTCTTGATTGGAGTTTCAGGCGTTTCTTCAGTAAGAGTCGCAGCTAGTTCTTCTTTTTTCTTGAATACATTTTTAAATTTATCAAATAATCCCATTTTAAATTATCTCCTTTATACATATATAATAACATAATTTTAGAGAATTGGGTAAAGTTTTTAGTAAAAAATTTGTTTTTTTAGCGTGCGAGCTTGGTTTAGAGTAGTATTATATTCTTCATCTCTTATAGCTAAGCCGAGAGATAGACTGTCTTTTAAAGATTGGTCTTTAGCAAGATGAGAGATTTCCTGCCACTCTTTTTTACGACCTGTTTGTTCTAGATAAAGCTTAGTTGGGGATGAAGTCTGGTCATAACCTTTTAACCAGTTTTCATATTGTAAATACTTAAGATACTTAGTGATACTTGGAGTTCGATAAGAAATATTTGAGATAATTTCTAACATCATCGTTATCGCATAGTTTTCGGCGAGCCGTTCATCGGGAGCAAATTCAGCATATCTATCTCTCTTTTTTTGAATACGTCTTAAAATGGCATTTAATTCGGCTTTAGTTAAACTACTCGTGATAAGTTTATTATTAAGAAAATAATCAAGTTCTTTGTCGCAAGCTAAAAGAATAAGAGTTTCGATATCATTTGGGTTGGGATTTTGCTTTATCTTTTCGTGAGTGATATGGCCTAGTTCGTGGAGAATTCTTAGAGTTATATAAATATAGAAGAGAGTTAACTGTTCGGGTTCAGTGAGATTTTTTAAGCGTAAGATGGTAACGCAAGATAGTTCAATAGCACCAGCTAAATTAATAATGATATCTTTAGTTAAAAGAGAATAATTAATAATGGGTTGTTTAGGTGGATTATCAAGTATTAGACGAGTATTGGCAAACTCAAGATTATGGATAAACTCGCTTAAGTCCTCATTAGTACTTACGATATAGATAATTTGTTCTAAAAAGTCCCTATCGATTAATTTTTTTTCGTGGATATTTTTTTCAATAATGGCGCTGATTTGCGCAATATTTTTGTTCATTTAAGCTCACCTCAAGAAAATAAAAAAACTGTTTGTTATTGTAGCATTTATCGCAAATTTTGTCAAATAAATGTTTGTTATTTTGGCGTTTATTTGTTATAATTATGTATGGTGAGTAGAATGGCAAAGAAAAAGAAAACAAAAGCTAGTGAGAAAGAGAGCTTTGGATACAGTGTAGAACTTACGGGTTTGATATTAATTTTAATTGGACTGATTGGGTTTGGATTTGGTCCTGTGGGGTC
This sequence comes from uncultured Mycoplasma sp., assembly GCA_947565485.1. GTDB lineage: Bacteria > Bacillota_I > Bacilli_A > RF39 > UBA660 > Caccenecus. The sequence continues at coordinate 6,256 of CANOGG010000016.1, forward strand.
ATATATTAAGCAATTTGCAATGTTTTTAGTTGGAGGTTGGGCTTGGATATTTCTCTTAATATTTATATTGATTTTGGGACTATACATGCTTTTTAAAAGGAAATTGCCAAAATTTTTGAGTCAGAGACTGATTGGGTTATATGTCGTGATAATAGTCGTGTTGGTGGCTAGTCATTTTGGATTTATTAGAGAATGCAAAGGGCCATCAGATATTATTCAGACGACGATTGATAAATATATGGAACGGAGAAGTTCGATTGGAAGTGCAACGGCGTTATTTACAAGTGGTGATACCTCAATTGAGATTGGTGGAGGAATTATTGGGGCTGTTGCTTCAGTGGGCCTTAGTTCGTTATTTGGTTTATCAGGGACAAAGATTGTATGTGTGATTTTGGCGTTGTTTGGTTTTATTTTGATATTTAATATTACGTTTGCAGATATATTTAGTCGGTTTAAAAATTTCCTTAAAGCACTTATGGTTAGCGATGAGGAAAAAGAAGAGAAAAGTCCAAAGAAGAAAAGAAGTAATGATGAAGAGTTGGTTCAAGAGCCTAAGCTTTATGACTATGAAGAACATCGAGATTTTGAGGCGCGGAGTGAAGAGAGAGATGATAAAATTGTCATTACAAGTATGGAAGAACTTAAGAATATGCGAGAGCAGCCGATTAAGGAAAGTTTAGAACAGCCAGTTAGTAAGCCATATGAAGTTAACTCAAGTTATACTCTCCCTCCTCTTTCGCTTTTAGATGATGTAAAAGAAGGAAAAAAAGTCAATTCTAATAATTTTATAAGAAGTAATAAAGAGAATTTAGAGAGAGTATTAAATGATTTTCAAATTAAGGGTCAAGTGGTTGAGATACATATTGGTCCAGCGGTAACACAGTATGAAGTTAAAGTGCCAAGTGGGACAAAAGTAAGTAGGATTAGTGGAATAAATAAAGAGATTGCTTTAGCTTTAGCGGCGAAAGATGTAAGAATACAGGCGCCGATTCCAGGAAAAAGTACAATTGGTATTGAAATACCAAATCCATCAATTAGTATGGTTAAGTTTAAAGAAGTTTTAGCTTATGATAATAAAGAAGCTAGTGGCGGAAAGATATTAGTAGCATTAGGTAAAGATATTATGGGTAAGCCACAATTATCAGATTTATCAAAGATGCCTCACCTCTTAATTGCTGGTTCAACAGGTTCAGGTAAGTCAGTTTGTACAAATACCATAATTTGTTCGATATTGATGCGTTATAAACCTGATGAGGTTAAGTTAATGCTTGTAGACCCAAAGAAAGTTGAGTTATCTAATTATAATGGGATACCACACCTTATTTGTCCAGTAGTAAGTGACCCGAAAAAGGCAAGTGTTGCATTACAAAAGTTAGTTACTGAAATGGAAAATCGCTACGACTTGTTTAGTGAAAAGAATGTTAAAAATATCGCTGGTTATAATGAGCTTATTGATAAAGAGAATAAGAATAATGATGTGAAAGTGCCACGGATGCATTATATTGTGGCGATTATCGATGAGCTTGCTGATTTGATGTTAGTTGCCTCTAAAGAAGTTGAAGATTCGATTATGAGAATAACACAGATGGCAAGAGCGGCTGGTATTCATTTAATAGTAGCTACTCAAAGACCATCGACAGATGTAATCACTGGTGTTGTAAAAGCGAATATTCCATCAAGAATAGCGTTTGCTGTAGCATCTAATATCGATTCAAGAACGATACTTGATTCAAGTGGAGCAGAAAAATTACTCGGTAAAGGTGATATGTTATATTTGCCGATGGGTGAGAATGTGCCGATAAGAATTCAGGGATGTTTCATTAATGATGATGAGATTAAAAGAATTATTGACCATGTTTGTAAAGAACAGAGTGCGCATTATGATGAGGCGATGCAGAATTTGGATAACGCATCAGGTAAAGGAATTCATGGAACGCCAGATGAGAAGGAAGAGTTTGATGACCCGATGTATAATGAGATAGTCGAGTTTGCTATTCAAACAGGAAAGGTAAGTACTTCCCTACTCCAAAGAAGATTTAGACTAGGATATAATAGAGCGGCGAGAGTTGTCGATTTGTTGGAAGAGAGAGGAATTTGTGGACCAGCGAATGGGTCGAAGCCAAGAGAAGTTTTGGTAAAACTAGAAGATAAGGCAGAATAAAAGTATAGTTTGCAAATAGAATTATAATGTGTTAAAATTAGTATATGGAAGGATTTGGTGATTATGGCAAATACAAAATATAAAAATCAGTCGATACATAAATTAGTTATTAGTTTAATAATCGTATTAGTTATTGTTTTTATTGGTTTGTATTTTTATAAGTGGCACCAAGTAAAGACACAAGAAAAATATTTGACTAGTTATTTAGTAGCAACGGGCACCATTAATTATGAACTTAATGGGATAGATGGGCTTTCATCAGTTTTGTTAGAAGCACCAAGTCATTATTTTGTGTATGTGGGCTATACAAAAGATGAAGATGTCTATAATTTAGAGAAGAAGTTAAAGCCTTTGATTGAAGAGTATAATTTAAGAGATAGCTTTTATTATATTAATGTGACAGAGATTAAAAGGAAGAAGAATTATAAAAAAGATTTGGCGAAAAAGTTAAATATTAGTGATAGTATGATTAAAGACATACCAGTTATTTTGTATTTTAAAGATGGAAAAGTTGTAGGAGATAGTGTATATAATGCTAAAGATTTTGAGAAATTATTAAAGGAACAGGATATTAAATCAATTTAAAAAAATTACTTTAAGTAATTTTTTTGTTGCGAGAAAGTCCTTTTTCGGCGATGATTTCTGTTAAAATTTTAGTATCTTCAGGAGATATGTTTTCCTTGATTAGTTTTTGGTTTAAAGTCCCCTTTTCATAATAGCGTAAATATTTTTCACAGTTTAATTGGAATTTTTGGATAAGATATAGCTTTTTGTAAAGAGTTAAAAGATATTTTTTGTTGTAAGGATTAAGATTAGTAAAAGTTTCTTGGTTATTTAAAATGGGTGTATTTTTTTCTTGGGCAACTTTTAGTTTCTTTTTATTTTCCTGGAGCTTTTCTTTTAAATAAGTGATTTTTGCTTTTACAGCTTGGTATTTAGTTTCAGCTTTTTTAGTTTGAAGATGGTGGTGAGCATAAAAAATACTTAGATAGACCGTTACTAAAAGTGAGAGATAGACTCTTAAAAAAGGATATATTAGAGCACTAGCTTTGAGTCCTGAGATAAGGGCGATAGCGGCTTGGGGAGCTAACCATGTTATTATAAGAGCGATAAAAAATTTGTAATTAGTAATTTTGGTTTGGCGTTTTTGTTCTTTTGTGGTTAAATGGCGTTTAAGTTTATTCTCCTCTTTAATTAAAACTTGTTCGATGTTTTCAATATTATTTTCTAATTTTAAAATTTCATCAATGTTATGATGATATGGAACATTTTTTAAGCCTTTGTCAGTATGGATGAAGATTGCATCATCACGATAGAAGTATTCTTTGTTCATTTTAACATGCCCTTTCTCTACTTAAATAAAACTAAGTTATTGGTTTATCATATCACATAGTCTTAAAAATAACAATTAAAAAGATAGAAGAAATTAAAAAAAACGAGATATTTTTCGTCTTTTACAAATTTAAGTTTTTTAGGAGGCTACACTAAAGTTACTATTGATTTAGAAAGTATTTAAGGATATTTTTAAGGCATTATCCTGCATTTCTTTTTGGAATTTTTGGGTATGAATATCATAATGGCCAATATGGTAAATTCTTTCGATGTCTTCATGATTGAATGTTTTTAGGTTTAATTCCATAGTTAGACCCATTGGATGAATACAGGCTAAATAATCGTAGATACAATCAGCATTCGCAATATTATAGCCAATAATCATATAATTGGCATTTTTAACTTGAACAACGGAACCGATAGGCATTGGTTTTTTGATGGCAAACTCCATTAAATTTGCGTTATGATTTTCTATTTCTACATCTTCAAAATTTTCGATAAATCTATTTTTTTCTTCCATTATTATTCCTACTTTCTAATCAATTAGAGATACTATTGTTTCTAAGACAATACTTCCATCTATATTTCTATAGGCATCAATGATAGTTGTTTTAGTGCCTGGTAATGTTAAAAATTCACTAGTCTCAGAATATATGCCACTTACATTTTGAATTAGACTACCACATCCAGGGTCGATAGAAGCATGCATTTTAATTTTATTTTTGGAATAAGTGGTATCAATTCCATCGACTAATGTAAAACTGGTGAGGGCTTTATCAGTGTATGATTTGCCGATAAGTTCGTCTAAATTAAAAGTATTTAGGTCACTGCTAGGAGAAATAAGGACGGATAAGCTATTAACATATCTAGTAGCCGATATGGTTTCTCGGTTGGTATTTTTACTTAAGACTCCTATTAATTCATCGGGTAGGATATTATCAAAAGTTCTGGTATTATATGAGTGTTCACGGGCATATTTGTTCATTAGTTCTTCTATTTCTTTTAATCTTTCAAAATTATCTTTTCTTAGAGCATCACAAACATCACCACCACCGGCTCTGGTATATTGATAGATTGCTGTTTGTTCTTCGAGACTTAGAACATCTCTTAATTCC
>CANOGG010000017.1 GCA_947565485.1 uncultured Mycoplasma sp.
GAGTCTCAGCGTTAAAGACACGAGAGATATCTTTTTTAGAGGCTCCAATACTTCTTAGGATGCCTATTTCTTTGGTTCGTTCTAAGACCGAAATGTAGGTGATAATACCAATCATGATGGAAGATACAACAAGAGAGATACTAACAAAGGCCATTAGTACATAACTGATAATATCAATGATGTTAGAGACACCACTCATCATAATAGCGATGAAGTCAGTGTAGGTTATTTTATTTTCTTCAGAATTATTTTGGTTGTATTCTTCGATGAGGTTGGCGATTTTTTCTTTGGAGTCGAAGCTTTTGGCATAGATGTTGATAAGACTAGGTTTATCTAAGTCGACAATGCCTAATTTTTTTAAGTTTTCTTCATAGGTCATTGCAGAATTTTCTTGGTAGTTTTTGATTACTTCGGCAAGTTCCGTACCAGATAGGGTAGAAAGATAAGCTTTTTGTTCAGGACTTAGATTATTCATGTTAAACTCTTGTTCTTTAAATTCATCATTGGTGAAAACATTAATTTTAGGATTGCTTTTTTGGGCTTTAGCAATTTCGGTGTTATTGATTTCGTTGATAACGTATTTAGTAAGATTAGAAGTGTAGAGAACACCGCCATAAGTATTTGTTGTAACCGTTTCATCTTTGGCTTTGATGATACCAACGACTTTTAGTTCGAGAGCTTTATCTAATAATTTATTCAGATATTTTTCATCACTACGATGGTCTATCCAAATTTTACCTTCTTTAGTGTAATAGTCAGTGTTTAGTAAGACTTTGAATTTAGTGTTTAATAGTTCGTCATAAGTGTAGCTTAATTTTTTTAAGTCTTCAACTTTGCCACCGTTTAAGACAGTTTTATATTTGTCGACGAGTTCGTTACTATCAAGCATACCAATAGCGTAGAGGGTATAATCACTAATGCAGTTATTTTTGTTGACTAATAAAACAACTTCGTTATATTCCTTAGGAAGGGAACCTGCAATAACATCATATTGTTCTTTTATTAATTCGTCATTGTTTAACATTTCAGTAAAAGCATTGTAAGAGGTGGTAGCACCGCCAATTAGTTCACCCATGTTATTCATGTCGTTCATACCGAGTTTTTCGATTATTTGGTCAGGGTTTACAAGAGTGTAGCCATTTTCTCTTTGTTTATAGATGTTTAAGTCTAAGTTGTAGCCGTATTGAATATCGCTGGCATGGTCTTTAAATTTAGTGTTGTTCGTTGTGAGGTATTCTTTAAAGGCGGCAAGATTATTTGTTTTAGCACCGTTACTCATAAGAGATAACATATTACTAGTGATATTTTCAGAATGAATTTTATTATCATCGTATTTTTTGGACTGAGTAGTGCTAGTCGCAGCATTTAAAAGTTCGCCAGTATCCATGGTTGTTTCTTGAAGAGTGATAGGATAGCTAGATAAAGTATCTTCTTCAACACGGTTGATGTAGTTTTGCATGCCACTTGAGAGGGATAAGATAAGAGCAATACCAATAATTCCAATAGAACCCGCGAAAGCAGTTAGAATAGTACGACCTTTTTTAGTCAAAAGATTATTGAGACTAAGAGAAAGTGCTGTTTTAAAAGACATATTTGTTTTACCAGTGGTAGTGCTGGTTTTAGTTTCGTTATTTTCGGTGAAAGTGTTAGAGTCATCGATGACATTGCCATCTAAGAGTTTAATTATTCTGGTGGAATATTTTTCGGCAAGTTCAGGGTTGTGAGTAACCATGATGACAAGTTTATTTTTAGCAATCTCTTTTAAGAGTTCCATGATTTGGACGCTTGTTTTGGAGTCTAAGGCACCAGTTGGTTCATCAGCGAGTAAAATATCGGGGTCAGAGACAAGGGCGCGGGCGATAGCGACTCTTTGCATTTGGCCTCCACTCATTTGGTTGGGTTTTTTGTTAATTTGGTCACCGAGTCCAACATCTTTTAAGGCTTTTATAGCACGACGGCGACGTTCGCTTTTAGAGACACCAGCTAGAGTAAGTGCTAGTTCGACGTTTTGTAAGACAGTTTGATGGGGAATTAAGTTGTAGTTTTGGAAAACAAAACCGACCCGATGGTTGCGATAATTATCCCAGTCTTTGTCTTTGAAATTTTTGGTAGATTTACCATTGATGATAAGGTCGCCACTTGTGTAGTTATCTAGTCCACCAATAATGTTTAGGAGGGTTGTTTTACCACATCCGGAGGGGCCTAGGATACTTACAAATTCAGATTCGCGAAATTTTAGGTTAAGACCTTTTAGGGCCAGAACAGTTTCGCTGCTAGTTAAGTATTTTTTGGTTATTTTTTTAAGTTCTAACATATGTTTAATTTTATCCTTTCTTATTAATCATTTTTTTAATGATACATATAGATTATATGATTATATTGGGAAATAGTCAAATTAAAATTCTTGTTTTGGCTTATTTAGTGTAAAAAACTGAAAAATGGACGGATTATTTAAGATGTTTTTCTAATTTGCAAAATTTAGGTTTTTGTGGTAGAATAAGGAACACTTGGGGTGATTAGTTGTGTTTAGAGAGATATTAGAGTATTTACTTGATGAAGTACCACTAATTTTAAGAGATGATAAATTTTTTCAGGAATTTAAGGATAGATTGCTAGATGAAGTAAATGATAAAGAAGTAATTTTACTTTCTAAGATTGGAGTTAGAGATGATTTGTTTCAAGGGTTAGTTGATGATATTAGGAAATATTGTTATTCTCTTGATAATGAAATAATTTTAAATTTAGATTATAAAGTTCATGACACTAGTTATAATCTTGGAATAAGAGAAGATAGAGATAATATGGGAGTTTTTTATGAAGTTGAAGATGATAATATATTGAAGAGAATAATTTTAGTTAAGCATGTGTCATTTTCAAGGTTAGAGAATTTAGTGGTAAAAAGTAAGCAAGGTTATTATGATGAGTGTAGTATTGATGTAACATATTATACGCCAGAATATGAAGTAATTAAGAATATTGATACGGAAGAAATTAAGGATGAAATTTTTAGTTTAGAATTTATGATTTCGAAGTCTTTGGCGAGATTTTTTAGATTGAATTTTAAAAAGTATTCGAGACAGATAAGTAATATAAGTGCAGTTAATAAAATGGAAGCTAGAGATAGGGCTTTAAGTGAAGAGCAAATATTTTTGTTTAGAAAACCATTTAAGTTAGAGGCTTTTAAAGAGTTTTTGATTGATGAATTATTGAATGAGACAAAAGAGTTGGAATATAGTTTAAGTAGAAAAGAGTTAGTTCTTGAGTTTCAGGGACTTGATATAATAAATAATGTTATTAGTAATTTAATTCAGATGATTGGTTGTGATGGGGAAGTTATTATGTCGGATAATTTATATCAAAATTTAGTAGGGTTGCTTATGAAATTAGACGCGGAAGTTTTAAGCACGAATGGTTTTATAGTTAAGAAAAATCAGGTTGGTTATATATTATATTATGTTTATTTGGCGTTAGATGAGGTTAGAGTGATACCAAAAGAAATTACTGAGAGAGAAGCGCACGAGATATTTTTGAGAAGTCCATTAAATGAGAAAGTTGAGGGTTTGAAAGAATTTTTAGGTAGTAGTAGAAATCGTTAAGTTGGGAGTTTACTTTAGTTTGATTTTGTGTTAAGATAAATTTTAGCATTAAATTAAAGGAGGAACTGATTTATGGGACGTTATGTTTATTGTGGTAGTCAAGGTGATGAGATTTTTTCTGGTTATACTTATTTAGAGTGTTATCAAAATGCAGAGACAGGTGAGAAGATTAGGATTAATTCGTGGCAAGAAGATATGGCTTTTAGAAGAGATAATGAAATAATTTCTTTAGAAGAATATAATAAAATAAGAGATGGAATAGAATATGGGCGAGTTATTAATCATTATTTGAAATTTTGTCTTAAAAATAGAAAATGGGAATGGATAGTCTCTTCTTTAGGGTTGGATATTGAGAGTATTTTAAATAATTGTGAATTAATTAAAAATGAGAATGATGTGATTTTGAGTAATTATCATGGGATTTTTGCGAGTCGGGTATTTGAGTTAGTAAGAGTGTTAGATGCTAATTTGGATAAGTGTCAAGAAGATGATTTAAATAAGTTAAGATGGATTATAAGTTATTTAAAGAATGAACAACAAAAGATTTTGATTGAGTTGGCTAAAAGTGATTTAGAGAAAGTACAGCGTAATGATGTATTAGATAGTCTAAGAGGGTTATATAATTATGGACCTGGTTATAGTGAAAAAGCACGAGATGTTTTATTGGAATTTGATGCTAAAGAACATGGGGTAATAAATGAAGATGTTATCAGTGATTTACAAGGAGAAGAAATAATTAATAGGATTTTATTGTCTTTTTATGATTATTATGATTTTAATGGTTCAGGAAGAAAGATAGAGAATAATTATCCTGTTTATATAGGGACAGATATAAGAGAAGCATTAGCTTGGGAATGTATACAATATCCACATTATGTAGCTTGGCAAAAAGGGAGACTTGATACGAGAATTAAAGAGGCCGTAGTTAGTCCTTATACCATTAGTTTACTTCATGAGATATGTTCTGATGAAATATTAGAAAATATGCTTGATGTGGTAAAAAAGATGGATGTTAGGAATATGACTTTAGATAAATTTTATTTAGATGTGCCAAAGAGAAGATTAGTTTTAAGTGATAGTTTTGTGCAGTTTGATGAGGGTAATAGATTAACATATAGGTAAGATAAAAACATTTGTATATATGTTAGATTATGTTAGAATTAGTTTAGATAAGTGTTAGAAGCTTATGCCTATTAAAATTGTTATGTATTAATAATGATAATAGTTATTATTACTTTTGGCATAATTACCATCTTTTAGTAGAGTTGGTATTCAAAAAAGATACTTGTTAATAGCAGGCTAACCTTTTTTAACACTTATTTTTTTATTTGCAATTAAATGTTTGGAAAGTATATTAAAAGTTTAAAAATTAAAAAAAGACATATAAAAAGTACTATGATTAGTACGTGTAAATATTTTTAAATAAAAGTAATTGCATATATATATAAATTATGTTAAAATCAAATTAGGTAAGCGTTAGGAGCTAATGCCTACTTAGATTTTTTACTTATTTCGGCATTAATCGTCCTATTATCAATAATAATTGTAACAGAGATGATTATCGCCTTTTTATTATGCCTGCTTTTAAACAAGCTTTTTATTATAGCTATTATTACTTCTAGCATAACTACTATCCTTTCTCTAGATTTTTACTAAAACCCCCAAATAAAGGGCGGTATCAATAAAGATACTCGTCAATAGCAGGCAATATCTCCTAACGCTTAAGACTACTTTACTACAAAAATTCTATAAAGTCTAGTGTAAATTTTTATAGGTGTATTTTAGCTTATTATGTCAACTTTTTTGCTTTATAAAACTCATCTAAATTATCAATTCTTCCAAGAAGATAATCAGCAGAAATATTGTATTTTTTACAAATAGTATAAAGGAAAGGTGTAGCGATTAAATGTTTTCCATTTTCGTAATTAGTAATAACTGACCGATGAACATTTAAAATATTTGCTAATTTAGCTTGAGTGAGATTATTATTTTTTCTAATTTTCTTTAATCTTGTTTTTACTTTTTCTATGTCATAAGAAATATTATTTTTAAAATAATTTTTAACTATAACAAAGCCAAATATATAGTCAACAGATATATTTAAAATATCACAAACCTTTATTAATTGTTTAATTGGAAAATTATCGTTTTCATTTTCATATCTTGCATAAGCACTTTTTGTTATGCAAAGTTTAATAGCTATATCTTCTTGTATTAAATTATACTCATCTCTGGCATCTTTTAATCTTTCTATATCAATCATATATCATAAAATCTCACTTTCAATTTTATTATGACATAAATTTTTTTTGAAAATAAAAAGTTGAGAAATAGTCACATTGATGTTGACTATTTTACAGATATAACTTATAATATATTATGTAAATTGAAAATTCTTAACAATTAAAGCATATCAATTTTACCTAAAAGGTAGTCCGCAGAAATATTATATTTTTTACAAATAGCATATAAAACATAAGTAGCTATTAAATTCTTACCACTTTCATATTTAGATATTACACTTCTATCTACATTGATTATTTTAGCAAGTTCCTGTTGAGTTAAACTATTATCTGCTCTAAATTTTTTTAATCTTTTACCACTTTTTATTGCATTAATTAAATAATGGTTATCATCATAATTTTTAATGTCAGTTATATCAAATAAATAATCAATAGAAACTTTTAAAATCTTACAAACTTTCACCAACTGCTTAATCGGAAAATTATCATTCTCATTTTCGTATCTTGCATAAGCACTTTTTGTTATATTTAACTTTTTTGCTATTTCTTGCTGTGTTAAATTAGCATCATATCTAACATCTTTTAATCTTTCAATATTTATCATATTAATCTCACCATTATGTTAATTATGCCATAAATATTTTTTTAAAACGAAAAGTTGAGAAATAAGCACAAATATCTTGACTATGATAAAATCCTAATGTATAATCAATATTAGTTAAGAATTTTCAATTTTATATTTTTTGGAGAAAGAGGTAATAAAATTGAAGAGTAAAGGAAGTATGTTTTTATATGGCTTTTATTGTGAAGTATTACTGCATAATAGAGGTTTAATATGAGAATGAAAAAAATAAAGCATGGTAATTTTCAGAAAATAATTGTTGGTGGAGTTGTGGTTGCGGCAGTTTTAAGTATTGGGATATTAGCAACTGTGATAGTAAAAAATCAAAATGTAAGAAATATTAATATATCTAAAGAAAATATGGTTGCAGTGTATGTGGAGTCAGAAGATGGTAATTATAATAAAGTTAGTGATGGAAAGATACCAGCTAGTGGTTATACTCTAAATACAGATAATACGAAAACAAGATGTACAGTTAGTGGTGAGATAGATAGTAATGTTAGAATATCATATGAGAATGGTGAGGTAAAGGTAGGAGGAATTACAAAATCTGGAACAAGATGTTATTTCTACTTTGATAAGATAAAAGGAATAACAACTGATGATGTTATGGCTGGAGGAACTCCAACCGATGATAATATGTTTGCAGGAATAGAGGGTAATGGTGTTTATACTTGGACCAAAGGTGACTATTCTGGAGGAACCCAACCAATTAAGTATTTTAGAGGAAATGTTGATAATAACTGGGTAGTATTTGGAAAAGATGGTTCAAACTATATTTGGTGGAGAATAATTAGAAATAATAGTAATGGTTCTTTAAGAATGATATATGCGGGAGTAAGTTTAAGTAAAACGAGTGCTCCAGCGACTACAGGCGACGGAACTCAAATAGGAACGAGTGCATTTAATACAAATTATAATAACAATATGTATGTAGGGTTCCAATATACTTCAGGTCAAGTTCATGGAAATGGAACAAAGTCGACAATATTAGGACAATTAGAGACATGGCATAATAAAACACTTGCAAAGAGTGCGGAATATTCTAGTAGGATAGATGTTGATGCAGGATTCTGTAATGATAGAACACCGTATAGCGGTCCTGGAACAGGAACAACTGCATCAAACTACGCAGCATATAACAGATTATATACGAACAAAGCACTAAGTTTGTTGTGTACAAATGCAGACGATATATTAAAAACGAATGTAGGTTTGATAACCGCGGATGAAGTAAGCATGAGTGGAATGGTGTATAGTTCACTTGCAAACACCAGTTCGTACCTTTATACAAATAATGCCTATTGGGCTATGTCTCCAGCTTACTATAATCCATCAGACACCTATCCTACTTACGTGTTTCGTGTGAACAAGGATGGCTCTCTCGGGAAAAGTCGCTTGTACACTGCTAGTGGTGCGACAAACCTTGGCGTGAGGCCAGTAGTAAATTTGAAATCTGATGTACTGTTTGAAGTGGGCGGAACTGGTTTAGCAAATAACCCTTATGTCGTCCAGGGAGCCTAGAAAAATATCATATAAAATTATAATACAATATCTGCCTATCTTGCTTCGCATCTTATTGGTAGGCAGAAATATACAAGCCAAAAGGAATAGTGTAGGTACTCTATTCCTTGGTTTTGTTTATTGGTTTGTGTAAAATTTTTCTTGATTTTTAATATTTTAAATGTTAGAATAGTTTTATAAAACGTTGAGTGAGTATTTTAGTAGTAGTTTTTACTTCTTAAGAAAGAGATTAAACATTATAAGCTGAGAGTGTTTAAAGATAAGAAAAATTATGAAATTCGTACTTAGGAGTTTTGATAGTATGTCGTGCTATAAACGAGTTTAGTGCTAGTTAGTCCTAGAAGTTAGGTGGTACCACGTGAGTAATTTGCGTCCTAATATGCTGGGATTTTTTTATGTTAGAATGGAGTTGAATTGATAAAGAGTTGCTGGAGATGACTATACTGCATCAGCCAACTAATAGAAATCAAAAAAAGGTACCCCCTAAGAAAAATAAGGAAATTTTATGAAAGGATTGATAAAAATGGAAGAAAAAATTTTGAAGATTAAAGAAGATTTGAAAGAGGCTCTTGATAAGACTAAAAGTGAAGCAGAAGTTTTGAATGTTAAGTCAGAATACGTAGGTAAGAAAAGTGAGATACAAGAGTTATTATCAGGGCTTAAAGATATGAGTAATGATGATAAGAGAAAGTACGGGAGTCTTATTAATAATACGAAAAAAGAGATGGAAGAAATGGTTAGTAAGACTTTAGAGGGGCTTGCTAATAAGTTTAAAGTTGATTTTGATGATAGTATTAATTATGATGTCCATGTGGGTTCACTTCATCCAGTTACAATTGTAGCTAAGGAAGTTACAGATATTATGAAGAGAATGGGCTTTACAGTAGTAAGTGGAAGAGAGATGGAAAGTGAATATTATAATTTTGAGGCGTTAAATATTCCTAAAGACCATCCAGCAAGAGATATGCAAGATACATATTATTTGGATAATGGGATGTTACTTAGAACACAGACAAGCGGAGATCAGATTCATTCGATGGAAAAATATGGGGCACCACTTAGGATATGCGCACCAGGACGGACTTTTAGAAATGAAGATTTGGATGCTAATCATGAGAATACTTTCTTTCAGATTGAGGGAATGGTTATTGATAAGGGAGTATCGATTGAGAACCTTATGTATGTCATGCAAGAAGTGTTAAGTGAAGTATTTAAGAGTGATATAAAGGTGAGGTTAAGACCGGGATTTTTTCCATTTACAGAGCCTAGCTATGAGATGGATATTAGTTGTGTTATTTGTGGAGGAAAAGGGTGTCCAACTTGTAAGAACGCAGGATGGATAGAGCTTATTGGTTGTGGAATGGTGCACCCTAATGTATTAAAAGCTGGGGGTATTGATAGCGATATTTATACAGGTTTTGCGTTTGGAATAGGTTTAACGAGACTTGCTATGATGAAGTATAAAATTAGTGATATAAGAGTCTTAAATAGTGGAGATATTCGCTATTTAGAGAACTTTATGATAAATTAGAGGAGGAAATTATTATGTTAATATCTTGTAATAAATTAAAGAGTCATATTAAGGATAGTAAGGATATTGATTGGCTAAATATTTGGGATACTTTTACGATTAGAACGGCAGAGGTTGAGAGTGTTCGAGAAGTTGGGAATACTTTTGATGGAGTTGTAGTAGCGGAAATTAAAGAATGTGAAGAACACCCCGATAGTGACCATATGCATATTTTAAAAGTAGATGCAGGAGAGAAAGAATTAATTCAGGTGGTATGTGGAGCGCCTAATGTGAGAGTAGGACTTAAGACGGCGTATGTGAAAGTCGGGGGTCATATTGAGGGAATGGAGATAAAGGCACGACCACTTAGAGGTGTTTTATCTAATGGAATGTGTTGTTCAGGACGTGAGATTGGGATTAGTGATAATCATGATGGGATACTTGATTTACCAGTGTCATGGGAGAATGGACGAAGTATTAAAGAATATTTACCAATTGAGGATATAATAGTTGAGATTGATAATAAGTCGCTTACTAATAGACCTGATTTATGGGGACATTATGGGATAGCAAGAGAGATTTGTGCGATAACAAATCAAGAATTGTTACCTCTTGAGATACGAGAGATAGAAAATGATAAGAAAGATTTGGATATTAAGATAAATGATAAAGATTTGTGTTATCGTTATTCAGGGCTTGTGATAGATAATTTGGAGAATAATAAGACGCCATGGGATATGCAGGTTTTCTTGTATTATGTAGGGATGAGGTCGATTTCGTTATGTGTTGACTTGACGAATTATTTGATGTTAGAACTTGGGCAGCCAATGCATGCTTTTGATGCGAGAGTTGTTAAAAATTTGGAAGTGGGACTTGCAAATGAGGGCGATACATATACAACTTTAGATGGAGTAGAACGGAAGTTAACGAAAGATATGCTAATGATTAAGAACGATAATAAGTATTTTGCCATTGCGGGAGTTATGGGAGGACTTGATAGTGAGATTTTAAGTGATACCAAGAGTATATTTTTGGAGAGTGCGACTTTTAATGCGGGTAGTGTTAGAAGAACGGCGGTTAAATTAGGTCTTAGGACGGAAGCCAGTGCTAGATATGAGAAGAGTTTAGACCCTAATATGACAGTTTTGGCAATTAAGAGATTAGTATATTTACTTGAAAAAGAAAATCCTAATATGAAGATTGTTTCTAA
>CANOGG010000018.1 GCA_947565485.1 uncultured Mycoplasma sp.
ACACATAATAGTGTTAAGAAAGTTTTTAAGAATACTATAAAGAATAATGTTCCAATAAGAGTGGAAGATAATCAAGATATAGTAGTCCCTGGTGTAGGTTTTATAAATGTTAAAGAGGCAGGGGTAGTGATGGCTAACATGGAAATATTAGAGGTAAGAAATAGTGTGACGATGATAAGTTAAGGAGTATTATAAATGAGTAAAATTCAGGTGATGAGTGAGAATTTAGCTAATAAAATAGCTGCGGGTGAAGTAGTAGAACGGTGTTCTAGTATCGTTAAAGAGTTAGTAGAAAATAGTATTGATGCAGGAGCGACTAACATTGTGATTAATCTAGTTAAAGGTGGGCTAGATGAAATAAGAGTGACTGATGATGGGGTTGGTATGGACGATGCAGATGCGAAAATGGCTTTTTTTAGGCATGCGACCAGTAAAATATTTAGAGATGATGATTTGTTTTTTATAAATACGATGGGGTTTAGAGGAGAGGCGTTACCATCGATTGCGAGTGTTTCAGAAGTGATGTTAGAAACAAGTGATGGTGAAAATTCTAGTTTTGTGCATATCAAGGGGGGTGAGATATTAGAAGAGAGAGCGGGTAGTTTAAGAAAAGGCACAATGATTACAGTACGAAATTTATTTTATAATACGCCAGCAAGACTTAAGTATTTAAAGAGTGAGAATACGGAACTTTATAATTCAGTTAACTTGGTGGAGAAACTTGCTCTTTCTTATCCTCATATTAAGTTTACGTTAACTAATAATGAGAAAGTAGTGATTAAGACTAGTGGGTCGGATAATTTGCTCAAAGTTATTCATGAAATTTATGGGCTTAATGTATCAAATAAGTGTTTGGAGTTTAGAGCCAGTAACAATGATTTTGATATATATGGATATGTGTGTAAGCCGGAGGTATTAAAGTCGAATCGGAATGACATAAATACTTTTGTGAATGATAGAGTGGTGCGAAATATGGATATTAATCGAGCGATAAATGATGCTTATTATACCTATAAACCAGAGGGAAAATATCCAGTCGTGGTGTTAAAGGTAAATACAGATCCGACGCTAGTTGATGTAAATATTCATCCGACAAAGCAGGATATTAAGCTTAGTAAAATAAATGATTTATATGACCTTATATATGGGACAATTAAAGATGTTTTATATAATAATTTGCTTATTCCAAATGCGCTTAAGAATGAGAGTGTTAATATTATTAAGAATGAAGTGCTAGAAGAAATTGTTGCGAATATGGTAAGTGATGAGAAAGAAGAACGGGTTCAAACCGAGTTAGATTTTAAAATAGAGGTGGATGAGAAAAAAGAAAACTTAGAAGTTCGAGCAAGTGAAGAAGTAGTTGTCAATAAAGAGATGAAGACACTAATTCTTAGGCCAGTGGGATTAGCACTTGGAACGTATATTATTGCGGAGAATGAAGAGGGGATATATCTAATTGACCAGCATGCCGCGCAAGAGAGGATTAATTATGAGAGATATATGGAGGCTTTGCGAAAAAGAGTAAAAGCGACAGCAAATTTACTTATACCAATAACGGTGGAGCTGCGGGCAAGTGACTTTACAGTGTTAAAAGAAAATCTTAGAGTATTAGAAGATATGGGGTTTGTCGTAGAAGAGTTTGGGGTAAATACGTTTAAGATTACAGGGCATCCGTCTTGGTTACTGCAGGGACATGAAGAAGAAAGTGTGAGAAAGATTATCGATTTAGTGATTGTAAATAAAGATAATTTTGATGTGGTGAAGTTTAATGAGAATATTGCGATAACACTTGCTTGTAAGATGAGTATAAAAGCTAATATGCATATAAGTATGGAAGAGATAGAAGAGTTATTAAATGAGTTAGTTGTGTGCGATAATCCTTATAATTGTCCACATGGAAGACCAACGATTATTAAGTTTAGTATCTATGATTTAGAGAAAATGTTTAAAAGAGTGATGAATTGACTCTTTTTTAGTGGGAGAAAAATTTGACAAATGATGCGAGAAATGATAAAATAATCACCAATAAATAAAAAAAGATTAATTTTGGGGGGATTTTTAGTGAAAAACTTTAATTTTAATGTTAAGAAAATAAAAGAATTTGGAGTGAAAAACTTTGTTTTAGAACGGGCTTTACCTTTTACTTTGGGAGCTATTATGTTAGTCAATCTTTTTGGGAAAGATGACGATAAGAAGCTTAGTAGGAAAAGAGAGACGAATAAAGAAGAAATAAGTGAACTTAGTGATATGGCAGCACTAGAAGAACAAGCGGTTAGTATGAAAGAGTATAGAGCCAGTGATTATAAATTTGTTTATATTAATGGTAATGTATATTTAACTCAAGAGACTTCGACTTATTTAGGTTGTGATGTATATTTGAAATATTTTGATGTGGTTAGTCATGAGTTAGTGGGATTTGTGCAGAAAAATGAGAAACAATATAATTTTTTAGACAGAGATTTCTTAGGGATAGGATATGGTAAAGAGATACCAGAAGGGGCGGTTATTCCTGTTAGTAGTGTGATAGCAACTGAATATTTTGATGACACTGTTTATAATTATTTTGTATCTAATAGTCGAGATTTGGTAGATATGCTTGATAATAGATATATTGAAGAAAAACCAGCGCCATTTTTACCGAAAGAAAAGAATAATCGTTTGATTGAGGTATTTCAAAGTGATGATGAACCACAGAGAGGTCCCGTAGTTAAAACACAAAAATTTTCACTTTATAGTGACAAGTTAGATAAGATAACTTTAATTGGAGTGCGTCTTAGTGCTAATCAAAATGATGTTCGCTATAATTATGTGTATGATTATCTAACAGGTAATATTTATGGTTTAACTTTGCCGAAATATTCGCATGTAATTGTAGAAAATGTCGATTTGTCATGGACGATAAAGGAGCTTAAAAAGTATAGTGATGTTTGTTATAGTATTGATGATTTGTATGTTTTTGATACAACTTTAGGAAATGTTACTAATGTTATTGGAAAGAAAGAAGACTTTTATTATTTAAATTTGAAAGAAAAGTTAGATGATAAGGGAATAGGTAAGTCTTATGTTGACGTGATGCATGATAATGCCGTTGTTTATCAATATAAAGATAATGGGACAATTAATTATTATAATCATACTGAAAATATATTTATTGATGCGGTAATGCAAGATAGTGACAAGACTATAGTACCAATGACAGATTTTTTAGAATCTCATGGGTTAGAACCTTTTATTCAAAATACGATATCGCGAAGTGAGATTAATGATATAACTGTGTATTTAGAGGCAATAAGAAATGGTGAGACAATAGAGCTTGCTAGTAGACCAGCCACACTTAATTTAAGTGTAAAAGATGAAGAAATAGTTAGTGCGGATGATTTGGTGGTAATTGACCCTTTAGCGGAGGGAATTACGATTATCGGTGAAGATTGTAAAAAATATTATTTTGTGAAGTTTGAAAAGATTGATAGTCAAGAAGATGTATTTTATAAAGATATTTATGATGATACAGGACTCGCAGTTATTAGTACAAATGGAGATTGGATGTTTTATGATTCGACATCAATTAATCTTGATGGGTCGGTTATAGATATACGTTTACCAATGAAGGATTTGGATATGGGTGTGAGAAAAATTAATGACTTTTTAGCCGAGAAAGGGCTAGATTATTTTATTAAAGATAGTTACACGGGACGAGATATTGCGAATATTTATGAGTATGTGATGAATAATACTTTGAATAAATCTCGATAAATATTGCCAATTTTTGCCAAAAAATTCTCTTGTATTCAGATAAATATCGGGATATAATACTAGTAGGTAGAAGAGGAAACTGATAAAAGGAAGTATTACTTCATAGAATAAAATCTCAAAAACCATTAAAATAAATAGTGGAGAGTGAATATAAAAATGACGACGTTTAAAAGAGATTTTAGTTTTAATCAAAATATAATTGAAGTAGTAGCACGGAATGTGAGAAAGTATAGGAAAATGGCGGGAATTACCCAAGAGCAGCTGGCGATTGATATTGGAGTTTCAAATGATTTTTTAAGAAGATTTGAGACGACCTTTGGAAAAGAAGGAATGGCGCTTAATACTCTTTATAAAATTTCGATTGTTTTAAATGTTTCAATGGATAAATTTTTTGAAGAATAAAAGGGGTTTAATTTTTCTATAAAACAGTGTAAAATATATATTGAGGTGTACTAATGAATACTGAGACTAAAGATGATATAATGTATAGGACTGTAGGTAAGAATATTAGAAAATATAGAGAGCTTAAGGGTTTATCAGTGACAGAGTTAAGCAAGTATGCAGATTTGAAAAATGATTTTTTGGAAAGATTTGAAGAGGGAAAGAAGAATATTGTAATATCTATTTATGATTTGTATAAAGTTAGTGTGATATTAGAGATAAGTATTGATAAGTTTTTTGTAGAATAGAGGGGTAATGGATGATAAAAACTAAGAAAAAAGGAAGTCTTATAATTATTTCAGGGACGACTTGTGCAGGTAAGGGAACAGTTATTCAGGAGTTACTTAAAAGAAATGATAATCTTCATTTGTCTATTTCGTATACATCAAGGTCAATTAGAAGAGGAGAAGTAGATGGAAGAGATTATTATTTTGTGTCGCCAGAAGAATTTCAAAAAAGAATAGAAGAGGGGGCTTTTTTAGAGTATGCGCAAGTACAGTATGGTTGTTATTATGGAACGCCTAAAAAAGAGATTAGAGAAATGTTAGAGGAAGGTAAGGATATAATACTAGAAATTGATGTTAATGGAGCGAGGCAGATAAAAGAGTTATACCCAGAGACGATTTTAATATTTATTATGGCGCCTTCAATGGAAGTAGTAAAGGAGAGAATAAAGAGGAGAAATGCGGAGGATGCTGAACAGATTGTAAAGAGGTTTAAGAGGGCTTATCAAGAAATAAATGAGATAAATAAGTATAATTATGTGGTTGTAAATGATGTTTTAGAGGATGCGGTTAGAAAAGTAGAGGCAATACTAGTTAGTGAGAAGTGTAGAGTAGATAGAATTGAAGAGATAGAAATGGAGAATGAGGAAGAGATTATTCATGAGTTTTTGATGGATAGTTAATAGAGAAGGGACTAGAAATATGTCTTTTTTTTCATAATAAAGGGGAGAGAATAATAAACTTTAGTAAGAGGGGTTAAGTTAAATGTTTTGGAATTTATTAAATTTACTTAAAGATATGCTTTTTTTTACGGGGTCTTATTCGAATCAGGTGTTTCCCGAGCCTTTAAGTTCAGAAGAAGAGAGTAGAGTAATAGAGGCGATGCTTAAGGGTGATAGAGAAGCGAGAAATAAGCTTATTGAGCATAATCTGAGGTTAGTAGCGCATATAGTGAAGAAATTTGAGAATGGGAAGTTTGATACAGATGATTTGATTAGTATTGGGACAATTGGGCTTATTAAGGGAATAGATTCTTATAATAGTGATAAAGCGACAAAGATTACGACTTATGCGGCAAGATGTATAGAAAATGAGATATTGATGCATTTTAGAAGTAATAAAAAGAATGGGTTAACAGTTAGTTTGAATGATTCGATTGGGTATGATAAAGATGGGAATGAGGTTAATTTGATGGATGTGATTAAAGATGAGTCAGTGCCAATTCCCGAGTTATTGCATCTTAATGATAATGTTAATTTGCTCAAGAAATATTTGAAGATATTAAGTTCTAGAGAAAGAAATATTTTAGTTAAGAGATATGGGCTATTGGATAGTGATGAGTATACACAAAAAGAAATAGCAAAGATGATGCATATATCGAGAAGTTATGTATCGAGAATTGAGAAAAGGGCACTTACAAAGATATTAAGAGAATTTATTAAAAATAATAAGGAACTTTAGAAGGGATTAAAGTTCCTTATTGTCAGTACGACCGAAGAGATAGTCAGCGCTTAGGTGATATTTTTGACAGATGGTAGTTAGGAAGATGGTAGGGATGAGGTTGCGGCCTTTTTCGTAGTTACAGATAACACTTTTATTGGTATTTAAGAGTTTAGCAACATTTTCTTGAGTGAGGTTATTAGTTTTGCGAAATTCTTTAAATCTTGTTTTAAAAGTTTCTAAATTGAAGTTCGTAGTAATATTTTGGGGTTTGTTAGTTAGACATAAAATATAATCTAGAGAGATGTTAAATATTTCACAAAAAGAAATTAGTCTTTTAATAGGTATAGCTTCGATGCCATCTTCCCAGATGGCATAGGAACTACGATTGACATTTAATAATTGGGCGACATTTTCTTGATTTTTTTGGTTGGCATTGCGAATTTTTTTTAAATTTGTTTCCATATATGTTTCACCTGATGTAATTTTCTCATTTTATTAAATGATTAAAAATCTGTTGTTGGATATATGAAACTTTTTCTTGACTTTGGATGTAAATGATACTATAATTTTAGTATAAACTAGGATATTCAGTTTATAGTTATGGAAAAGTAAGTTTATAAATATCTAGATATGAAATTGATTAATACCTTCAAAATTATTGGAGGTAAAAATGAAAATTGAAAAGTTGAAGCAAAATAAGAAAATAGCAGTGATAATTATAGGAAGTATTACTTTATTTAGTGTGGGAGTACTCTCTTTAAGCTTGGCTAAATATCGGAGTACAAACAGTATTAATATTGCGAAGGGAACTATTAAGTATAATAGACCAGACTTACATTTAGCTGAAGTTTATGTTGAAAGTGATGGTGGTGAGTATGAACTGGCAACTGAAGTCCCTTCTTCTGGGTATGTTTTAAATGAAGATACTACTAAGACTAGGTGTGAGAATAAGGATGGAAGTATAGCTGATATTATAATTACATATGAAAATGGAGGGTTAACATTTTCTAAGCTGGTAACTGGTGGTGTTAAGTGTTTTGTTTATTTGAATATGAAAGGGAATGCAGCGGACAAAATACCTGGGGGAAAACCAACAGATGATAATATGTTTGCTGGGATAACAGGAAATGGAGTATATATTTGGAATAAAGGTGATTATTCAGGTGGAAATCAACCAATAAAATACTATCGTGGTAATGTCAATAATAACTGGGTGGTCTTTGGAAAAGATGGTTCAAATTATATTTGGTGGCGAATAATTAGAAATAATAGTAATGGTTCGCTAAGGATTATATATGCGGGAACAAGTGCAAGTAAGACAAGTGCACCGGCGACAACAGGTAAGGGAACAGTAACAGGAGGAAGTGGATATAATGGCATTATGAGTAATAATACTTATCATGTTGGTTTTAAGTATACAGATGGTCAAATTCATGGAATAGGGACAAATTCTGATATATTAGGAACAGCAAGTTCTAATGATAGAAACACATTATATGGTTGGTATAATACAACACTTGGTGTTGCAGGAACAAGTTACACAGAAAGTTTAGATTTAGATGCAGGTTTTTGTAATGATAGAACGCCATATAGTGGAGGTGGTACTCTAATTACTTATGCAGCATATAATAGATTAGTTACAAATAAAGCGCCGAGTTTGTTATGTACTCATACAAACGATATTTTTAAGACGCCAGTAGGCTTAATAACAGCGGATGAAGTAAGCATGGGCGGTATGGTTTATAATTCACCAACAAATACAAATTCGTATTTATATACGGATATGCCTTATTGGACAATGACTCCATCAGATGTAGATGGCTACGATTATATAACGGTACATGCAGTTATTTATGGCTATCTCAAAAGTGGTAATTTGCATAATGCTGATGCTTATGGTATAAGACCTGTGATAAATTTAAAAGCTAATACCAAATTTGTTTCTGGGAATGGCGAAGCCTCAACACCACTAGTAGTTAAAGGAACATAAACAGATAAAAAACAGAGTTTTAAAATTAGCCTCTGTTTTTATAATGATAAAAATAGATTAGTTTGGATTTTTAAATTTTTTCATTATCGGTGCGTCCTAGGAGATAATCAGCACTTATATGATATTTTTGGCAGATATCATAGAGAAATAAGGTTGAGATTAAGTTAATTCCTTTTTCATATTTACCAATAACTTGTTGGACAGTGTTTAGTATTTTGGCAAGTTCAGTTTGTGTTAGATTTTGACTTTTGCGAAAAATTTTTAATCTTTGGCCAGCTTTTTGTTTGTCTATTTTTTTCTCGATGTTATTGTATTGCTTTTGTTTGGTAAAATTAAAAATATAATCTATCGAAACGTCTAATTCATTACATAGAGTTACTAAATGTTTAAGAGGTATGATGGTATATTCTCGTTCATATTGGCCATAGGCATCATCATTAATTTTTAATATTTCGCCAAATTGTTTTTGAGTGTAACATTTTTCTTCTCTTAAATATTTTAATTTTTCGCCATAAAACATAAAAATCACCAATACCATTAAAACATATATAAAAATTATTTCTGCATAACCATAAAAATAGGTGTTTTTTGATTGACTTATTTGACATTTAAAAGTATAATTAGAGTGTAAACTGAGACGTCTTAAGTTTATGATTATGGAAAAGTAAGTTTATAATATCTAGATATGAAATAATTAATACCTTCAAAATATATTGGAGGTAAAAATGAAAATTGAAACATTAAAACAAAATAAGAAAATAGCAGTAATAATAATTATTGGTATTACTTTATTTAGCATGGGAGTACTCTCTTTAAGCTTGGCTAAATATCGAAGTACAAACAGTATAAATATTGCGAAAGGTACTATCAAGTATAATAGGCCTGATTTGCACTTAGCGGAAGTTTATGTTGAGAGTGATAGTGGGGAGTATGAGCTTGCAAGTGAAGTACCTGAGAGTGGTTATGTTTTGAATGAAGATACTACTAAGACTAGGTGTGAGAATAAGGATGGAAGTCTTGCTGATATTACAATTACTTATGAAAATGGAGGTATAACATTTTCTAAGTTGGTAACTGGTGGTGTTAAGTTTATTTAGATGTGAAGAGGAATGCAGCGGATAAAATACCTGATGGAAATGATACAGCGGATAGTATATTTGCTGGAATAAGTGGAAATGGAGTATATACTTGGACAAAAGGCGATTACTCAGGAGGTAATCAACCAATCAAATACTTTAGAGGAAATGTCAACAATAACTGGGTAGTTTTTGGCAAAGATGGTTCTGCATATATCTGGTGGCGTATCATAAGAAATAACAGTAATGGTTCACTTAGAATGATATATGCTGGAACAAGTGCATCAAAAACAGTGGTACCAGCGACAACAGGAACGGGAACCAAAATTGGAACAAGTGTATTTAATACAAATTATGAAAATAATGCGTATGTAGGTTTCAAATATACGAGTAATCAAGTACATGGAATAGAAACAGCATCAACGATACTTGGACTAGAAGATTCAAAAGATAAAACAACTTTATATGGTTGGTATAATTCAGTGTTGAAGGTAAATTATGGAAGTTATATAGACATAGATGCCGGTTTTTGTAATGATAGAACATTTACAAGTGGAACTGGTTTAGGAACATCAGTAACAAATTATGCGGCATATAATAGATTGGGCATTAAGAAAATACCAAGTTTGTTGTGTGCAGATGCTGATGATATTTTCAAGACGCCTATAGGTTTGATAACTGCGGATGAATTAAATATGGGCGGTATGTTATATGAAAAGGCAAATGTCAATTCATATTTATATACGAACACTATCTATTTAACCATGACTCCATATGGTTATCAAAATAACTATAAAGCCCAGGTGTTCTATGTGCATTCGGATGGCTACTTTTATTGGCGCTATGTATGGGGTAATTATGGTGTAAGACCAGTAGTAAATTTGAAAGCTGATGTTAAATTTGTTTCAGGAAATGGAGAGGCTTCAGCTCCGTTTGTTGTGGAGGGAACATAAAAAATTATTGAATTTTAAAACAGAGTTAGTTGGCTCTGTTTTTTTGTTAGCGAAAACGTTTATGAGTGATAGTTTTTAGGTATTTTTCGTCGCTTTTTTGACGTGATAAGGCTGAGTGGTGAATGCTACCGTCAAGACCGATAAAAGTAATAGTTGGTGATTGGATGTCGCCTGATTTTTCGAGAAATCTTCTATTTCGTTCGACATATGCATACATGTCATCGTAATTCACCATCTAAGCTTAGCATAGGATAAAGTATCATAGAATTTGCTCCTTTCTTTTGGTTATTTATTGTAGCACTTATTTGAAGATTTGTAAAATTTTAATGTTTAGATGGCAAATTTAGCGCAAATTTATGAAATGAAATGCCACAAATTTATGAAATGAATAAAAAAATGGTGATAGTTTAAGAGTAGTTTGGTTTAATATTATGGTTGTCTTAGAGATTAGCGAGAAAAAGTTTCTTCGATTGTTTCAGTTGGAGAATAACCCTTTTGTAAAAGTATTTCCGAGAGTCTTTCTTGAATAGAGAGACTATTTTGGAATATGGGGTTTAAACATATTCTTAGTGCCTCATCTAGACGATTTTCTTTTATTAAGATGTTGAGGCGAATTTCAGCTATAACCTCATTATCAGCATATCTTTTACAGCTGGTAATAGTTAACATTTGAAGGTATGCTTCTTCTGTTTCTAGTTGTTTTAAGG
>CANOGG010000019.1 GCA_947565485.1 uncultured Mycoplasma sp.
ATATAACCATGTTAGATATAAGTCTAGAGCATGATTACCGCCTGAAAAATTGCCAAATTTTATTAATTTACCAAAGTAATGCATTAGTTTTCTTATTTTATTGATATCTTTTTCAATATGCCTAGTGATATCTTTTCTTTTGATTTTGATGACTACTTCTTGACCATTTTTTAGTATGGCTCGATGGACTTGGGAGACTGATGCGGAACCAAGAGATTCTTTAGCAATATAACTAAATATTTTGGTTAAGTCAGAGCCATATTCTTCTTTTAAGATAGTTTCAATAGCATTATATTTGATGGGTTTAGAATTATCACAGATATTAGATAATATTTGGCGGTCTTCTTCAGTAAATAAGTGCCCATAGTTTTGAGTGGCGAGCATTTGGGCTAGTTTTATATATACTATTCCCATTTTTTCAGCAAATTGCTTGATTATAAGACCAGTGTTTTTTCTTAAAATAAATTTATTAAATAAGAGTTTGATTATTTGTAAATACAGTTTCATATTCACCTCATGACTTTTAATATTAATATTGATTTATTATTTTAAAAAAAGCCCTTTAATAAAGGCTTGATTGCAAATTGGTGCAAGAAAAGGGACTTGAACCCTCACGAGCATAAGCTCACTACCCCCTCAAAGTAGCGCGTCTACCAGTTCCGCCATCCTTGCATGCATTAATTATAGTTTTTTTCTCTTGAAAAGTCAACATTTTTGTTGGCAGTTATAAATTTATTTTGGATAATATTGTAGGTTTATAAAATAAGGTATGTAGTTTTGAGTTCTACATACCTTATTATAAAACAGAAATAATTTTTAGTTATACTATGTTCCCTCGACCACAAATGGTGTTGATGCCTCACCATTTCCAGAGACAAATTTAACATCAGATTTCAGATTTACTACTGGTCTTACACCATAAGTATTTGTTACGCTGCCACGTATATAATCCCAGTTAAAATAACCAGAGTTATGTACATAAAATTCATAACTATCTCCTTCCAGATAACTATGCGGTGACATGGTCCAATAATATTCTCCTGTATATAAATACGTACTCGTATTTCCATTATCTCCATATACCATACCACCCATATTTACTTCATCCGCGGTTATTAGGCCTACATTTGTCTTAAATATGTCATCGACGTTTATACATAATAAAGTTGGTACTTTATTTGTTATTAATCTAGTATATGCTGCATAAAATGTATCTGTTTTGCCAATTCCAGGACCACTGTTAGGAGTTCTATCATTACAGAATCCGGCATCTGTATCTATCTTATTTGAATAATCTGAGTTAATTCCTATTGTACGATTATACCATACTTCTAATTGATTTAATATTGTTGAATTTGTACTTTTTCCGTGAGAATGATTTAACATATATTTGAATCCGACATACGCATTATCCTTAAAATTTGTATTAAATACACTTGTACCTATCCCAGTACCACTTCCTGTTGTCGCGGGAGCACTCGTCTTGCTTCTGCTTGTTCCCGCATATATCATTCTTAGGGAACCATTGCTATTATTTCTGATAATTCGCCACCAAATATAGTTTGAACCATCTTTTCCAAATACCACCCAATTATTGTTAACATTACCACGATAGTATTTTATTGGTTGGTCGCCACCTGAGTAATCGCCTTTCGTCCAAGTATAGATGCCATCTCCTGTTATTCCTGCAAACATTTTGTCATTAGTTGGGTTTCCATCAGGTATTTTGTCTGCAGCGCTTGGTTTCTTATCAAAGTAAGCGTAGCATTTAACACCACCAGTTACTAATTTCGAGAATGTTAAACCTCTATTCTCATAGGTAATTATAATATTCACAATTGTTCCATCTTTATTCTCACATCTAGTTTTGGTTGTATCTTTATTTAAAATATAACCATTTTCGGGAACTTCGCTTGTTAGTTCGTACTCACCTGCATCATTTACAACATAGACTTCCGCTAAGTGTAAGTCAGGCCGATTATACTTTATAGTACCTTTTGCAATATTGATACTGTTAGTACTTCGATATTTAGCTAAGCTTAGAGATAGTATTAATACACTAAATAAGAAAATACTTACAGTTATAACTATTGCTAACTTTTTAAAACCTTTATTGTTTAGAGTTTCAAAATTCATTTTCTTATACCTCCTAATTTTGAGGCATAATAAAAATAACTTACTTTTCCACATTATAAACTAGTTTATGTAATTATTATAGCCATATTTCGTCTAGAAGTCAATAGACTTATTTAGTCTATGATAAAATTCTTTTAAAAGAGGGTAGATAAAAAATGTTAAGATTAAAAGAGTTAAGAGAAGATAAAGATTTGTTACAAGTAGACATTGCTAAAATTTTAAATGTTAGTCAGAGATGTTATTCGCATTATGAAACAGAAGATACTAATATTCCTATTGATATTCTTCATCAATTAGCAGATTTTTATCATACTTCTATTGACTATATTTTATATCGGACTGATGAGAGAAAACCATATCCTAAAAGTATTCTGGAGGATAAAAAATAGATTTTATAATATTATATTTATAATTTTCGGGAACGATTAGGTTCTTTTTTTCTTTCTTGTTCATAGGAACATAAACTATGGAATAAGTCGCTTACATAGGAATAATAGCCATCTACTAGGACGCCATCAATATCCAAAATTATACGATTATTGTGATAGCCATGGTCCTTTTTTCTTCGAAATATAAATTCTATTTTATCAAAAGTATATCTAATAGTTAAAGTATTAGAGGTTAGTTGGTCACTTAGAATACGAATTTCTTTATTTAAAACATCAACATCCATTCCCCGAGCATAGCCTTGGAGAAGAAAACGACCAAAGATTTTGATTAGCATTTCTTCAAATTTTTGATAAATTTCATGTTCATTTCTAGTAAAAGAATTTTCAAGAGTAAAAGTAATTTCTTCTTGATAGGGAGATGTCTCAAGATAAAAGAAAGGTTGACCCCAGTTTTTGGATAAAGCCATTTTTTGGTGGTCCTTTTCAATGATAAAGGTAAGATTATCGTTTGTAAGATAAGTTTCCATATAAATCTTTGTCCCCTTTTCTTGGTGGTTATTATAGCATATAAAATTTATTAGAGCAAGAAAAAAAAAGATGAAAAGAGATTTCATCACTTGCCACTAGTTATAACTTGGAGATTATTCTTGAGATAGTTCCAGAAAGTAGCTTTTTCAATATCTTCATTGATTGTGATATTACCTTCATTATCAATAATTTCTGCTTGACCGATTATTTCACCTTTTTTAACGGGAGCTTTTATTTTGGGAACTTTGATGTTAAAATTATAATTTTTAGGTTTTTCAGTAACGCCTAATATCTCGGTGGCGTTTTCTTTTAAGTAGACTGAGACTTTATTTTTTTTACCATTTTCAACGGGGATGGTTCCTAGCTCCTTATCTTTGGGATAAATAATGCTGTTTTTAAAAGAATTGAAACCATAGGATAAAAGAGTTGCTGTATCTTTACTACGAGTATCGCCGGAGCTTGATTTCATGACGACACTAATGAGACGGAGGTCAGATTTTTTGGCAGTCGCAGTTAAGCAATAACCAGCATCAGTCGTATAGCCGGTTTTTAGGCCATCAACGCCATCATAAAAACGCACAAGACGGTTAGTATTTACGAGCCAAACTTGGGAACCATCGGGTTTAGTTAAATAGTCTTCGTAGATAGATGTAAAACGAAGAATGTCTTCATGTTTTAGAAGTTCGCGAGCTAATATGGACATATCTCTTGCGGTAGAATAATGGTTTTCATTATCAAGACCATGAGGATTAGCAAAGTTCGTATTAGTAAGGCCTAGTTCTCTGGCCCGGCTATTCATTAATTCGACAAAGGCTGATTCACTACCACTTATTTTTTCGGCCATAGCAACAACTGCATCATTAGCACTAGAAACAGAGATACATTTTAACAAGTCTTCAACACGATATTGTTCGCCTTCTTGGAGAAATACTTGAGAACCACCCATATTACTAGCGTTTTTACTAATGATAACTTTATCATCATAACTTAGATTACCTTGAGAAATATTTTCCATGATTAGAAGCATACTCATTATTTTAGTCATACTAGCCATAGGGAGTTTTTCATCAGGATTTTTCTCATATAAGATTTTACCACTCGCATTATCAATTAAAATAGCACTAGCCGCGTCTAAATTCAGGGTATCTTCAGCTTTTACTCTGGGGATAAAAAGACAAGTTAAAAGGAACACGATAAATATTTTTTTCAAAAATTAACACCTCTTAATAAAAAATTTACGTTTATTCTCCTTTTTTATGACAAAATAAATGACTTTAAATGTAATTAAAGTCAAATTATGAAGTTATTTCTTCGTATATTTTAATAGCAGTGTCTGTTACAGACTTAGCACTATATTTAGAGGCGATTCCTCTTAAATGTTTAATATCATAATTATCTAAATTATGGTAGACATCCATGATAGCATCAGCTAAGGCTTTGACATCGCCTACTTCAACGAGTTTGCCACAGGTGTCATCAATATATTCTTCTGGGCCTCCAGATTTAGTAGAGACGATTGGGATGCCACTAGCTAGAGCTTCGATGCCAGGAATACCAAAAGTTTCTACAGAACTTGGCATTACATAAATATTACTTGCGCTTAAGTACTCGGCGATTTCTTCTTTAGTTTTGCGGCCGACAAAGTCAACATAATTATCAAGTTTTAGTTCATGACATTTAGTTTTATAAAATTCTTCTAAAAAGCCATCACCAATCAGGGTTAGCTTGACATCTTTTATTTTGCCATAGTCAATTATTAATTTTAGAGCAGCTAGTAAATCCTCGATGCGTTTACCATTACGAAAAGCACAAACTTCGATTAAACGGAGGCCTTTTACTTTAGAGCGTTTAGTTTTAAAAGCTTCAGTGTCGACCAGATTATGTAAGACAACCTTGCCTTTGACAGATTTAGGTAGGTTGCCTAACATATACTCGCTAACTGCGGTGAAGTAAGAATTTTTTAGAGCATAGTCGCCATACTTTTTATTTTTACCAGAAAAAAAGATTTGGTAGTAAGAGGCATGTTCAGTAATAACAACAGGGATATTATATTTTTTTCCGAGAACACAAGTAGCATAGCCTGCAGGTAGAGTAACCATGGCATGAAGAACATCTGGTTTGGGATTATTTTCAAGATATTTTTTAAAAGCTTTATCTAAAACTTTAGTATATCTTTTTAATTGCCAGTTAGAGCTTAGACGCTCAACATTAAGCATTCTTTTGGTATAAACAGTATAGCCCTTTTCTTTAGTGATAAGATTTTTTTTCATAAAAAGATATTTAAGTGGTTCTTTTAGTAAACGCCGGTCAATAAAAAGCATATTTATTTGGATATTAGTGCGTTTACTTAAAGCTTCACAAAATTCTTTGTGATAGATACCCATTAATTTATCGTAGCCAGTGGGATACCATGAAGGAATAACTAAAACATTCATATTTCTTTTCTCCTATCTATAGACAAAAATTCCCATTGGGGAATTTATTTAAAAACGGTCATCTTTATTTCTTAAAAATGGTGGAATGTCATATTCATTATCTAAGTCAGGCTCAGGTACTACTGAAGCACGTCTTCTTGGGACAGAGTCATCAGTAAAGAGCATCTCTTCAGTTTCACTATCATTTTCAAAACCAGTGGCAATTACAGTAACAATAACTTCATCTTGGAGGTTATCATTTTGAATAGCACCGAAGATAATATTGACATCACTGTTAGCTGCGGCACGAACAGTTTCCACCGCATCTTCGATTTCAAAGAGAGTTAAGTTAGCACCACCGGTGACATTGACGATAGCATTGGTTGCACCCTCGATAGTGGCCTCTAAAAGAGAGTTAGCGACAGCTTGACGGGCTGCTTCAATTGCCCTATTCTCTCCCGCATTGACACCAATACCGATAACCGCAGTACCACTTTTTTGCATGACAGTTTTAACATCGGCAAAATCGAGGTTGATAACACCAGTAACAGCGATAAGGTCAGATATTGATTGGACACCACGGTGTAAGACATTATCAACTTCTTTAAAGGCATCTTTAAAGGAAGTATTACGGTCGATGATATCACGTAATTTGTCATTTGGGATAATGATTAAAGTATCGACATGTTTTTTTAACTCTTCTAAGCCTAAGAGAGCATTTTCCATTCTTCTTTTACCTTCGAAACGGAAAGGTTTCGTGACGATTCCAACAGTAAGAGCGCCAGACTCTTGAGCGATTTCAGCGATAACAGGGGCAGCACCAGTTCCTGTTCCACCACCCATACCACAAGCAACAAAGACCATATCAGCGCCTTTGATAGCTTCTTCTAAGTCAGTTTTAGATTCTATGGCCGCAGCGCGTCCGATTTCAGGATTAGCCCCAGCGCCGAGACCTTCTGTAATTGTAGCTCCGATTTGAATTTTGTTTTCACAATCAGAGGCATTTAAAACTTGTAAGTCGGTATTAACAACGATAAATTCAACGCCTTTAACCCCCTCTTCAATCATGCGATTAACCGCGTTGTTACCGCCACCCCCGACTCCGATTACTTTTATTTTTGCTATTTGATCCATTTCTAATCCATTCATATTGCCATCTCCTTAATTATCAAAAAAATATCCAAATAATTTTCCTAATACTGAATTTTCATTTATATTTATTTTTTTCTGGACTCCACTTAATGCTTCTAATTCATCTAAGCTAAATACACAATATTCTTTATTTTTTAATTTTAGGCGACTATTATAATACTTTAGAGTGCCTACGGCGGTGCTATATTTATTGTTTCTAACACCTATAACATCTATTCTACCAAGAATATGCATTTTAGTAAAGACTTTATCGAGCAAATCTTTAAAATCGCCGATTTCAGAAGTACCGCCAGTAACAATTATATAATCGATGTTTTTCTTGGTTAAAAGATTCATTTGTTTTTTAGAAAGTTCTAATATTTCTTCCAAGCGACTTTCAATTATCTCACTTAGGTCTTTTTGATTAATTACAATATTTTCACCCATGCGGTCAGTTAGAATGACTTTTTCTTCTGGAACAGCCATTTTAGTAGTAGCTAGGCCTATATTCTCTTTTAAATTTTTAGCATCTTTTTTGGTTATTTTATATATATAAGAGATATCATTATCGATGTTAGCGCCACCTAGTTCAATCACTTCAGCTTTCGTTAATATGCCTTTATTAATGATAGAGACTGTGGTTGTTTCTTCGCCGATATTGATAAGAGCGCCAATCATACCACTAATGTTTTTGCTTGAGTTGGCAGTATAATCAGCTAAAGATGAAGTTAGAACATCTACTACTTTAATACCAATGCGCTCTAAGACTTTTAAATAACTCTGGATATTGACTTTAGGAGCAGTGATTAAAACAGCTTTAATCGTTAGTTTATTCGCAATCATATTGATGGGATTTTTAACAACACTTTCATTGTTTAATTTATACATAGTGGGAATGACACTTATTAGTTCACTATCAGGACTTATTTTATTGTAACTAGCAGAGTGCATAGCACGTATTAAATCTTGATAAGTTATGACATGGTCTTCATTCGTAATACTGCTAATACCCTCAGACATTACAGCTTCGGTATAATAAGCAGGTATAGATAAGATAACTTCTTTAACAGGGATACCTAGCATTTCCTCGGCTTTATGGAAAGTTTCTTTTAAGGATGGGATTAATTCTTCTGAATTAACAATTAACCCTTTTTTGATACCTTTACTAGGAACTTCAGAAACACAGAGGATATTGAGCGTATTTTTAATAAATTCGCCGATGATTAATTTGATGGTACTAGTGCCGATGTCTAAACTTGCAATAATCTTCCTCATAGTTTCCTCCTATTTTTCTAAGTTTATTATACTTTAAATTCCGTGTTTTTTCAATAGTTAGTTAAAAATTAGTTAAAATAGTAGTGGTGATAGCAGGTTTAGGTTTTTTTTAGACTGCGAGTAACAGCTTTTTTGATTTCCCTTTTGGCAAAAGAAGTGGTAGCAAAAGATCTTACAACTTTATCAGGAAGCTCTTGACTAGGATTACAAATGATTTCAATAATATCGCCGTCATGAAGATTATCGCCGAGCCATGTTTCGGTCGTTTTATGTTCAACAGCATCAGTTATAAGGGCATTAATAGCAGTGTTCCCTATTTCACTATGGATGAGATAAGCAAAGTCGATGACGGTCGCTCCAGCTGGTAGATAATATATGTCGCCATCTTTGGAATAGACTTTTAATTGATGAGAGAATACTTCGCGTTCGACTTGGGTTAAGAATTTGCTATCTTGACGATATAAATTACCAATAGCACCTAAGGTACTTATAAAAGAATCAGTTTTTAAGAGTTCTTTTTGAATTTCTTTAGTATCTTTATTGGGATAAATATCTTTTAGAGCAGCTAAGCCATAAGTATTAAGCTCATTCATGCTAGAGGTGCAAATTTGGAATTGGATTGAAGGTTTAGTGGGTCCTAAAACATTAGTATGGATAGCTTTATAATGGTTGGGTTTAGGAGTTGAGATATAGTCTTTAAAGAAACCGGGTTTAGTTTTGTAGTTGTTGTGAATTAGCATCAGAGTTAAGTAGCATTGTTCGAGATTTTGGACGACGACTTGGTAAGTGATAAGGCTATCAATATTAGATAGTTTTTTACGTTGTTCTAATTCTTCATATAAGCGATGGGCACTTTTTAGTTTAATGTGGATATTAGAAGATATATTGCGGTCATTTAAAAGACTTTTAACATTGGTGAAGATTTCTTCAATCGCAGATAAATTTTCTAATTTGTAATTTTCAGCTAGTTCGCGCATTTCGTTAAAAGAGTTGGGTGATAGATAAGAAAAAGATAGGTCAGCTAGTTCCTCTTTCACAGGATAAGTACCACTCCTTTTGGCTAGAGGGACGAATATTTGGTTAGTTTCAGCACTAATTTTAACTTGTTTTTGAGGGGATTTATATTCAAGGGTGCGCATATTATGGAGACGGTCAGCAAGTTTAATTAAAATGACGCGGTAATCTTTCATGAGATGACGTAAGAGTAAGCAAGTATTTTTTTGTTCTTCAAGGGTTTTGTCAGTATAGTGCATGTCTTTAATTTTAGTGACACCAACGACTAAAAAAGCGATATCTTTGGTAAATTCCCGTTCTAAAAGTTCTTCGGTGATATCAGTGTCTTCTATCGTGTCGTGTAAAAGAGCCGCGGCAATACTACTGGCGTCATGAAGGCGCATTTCAACTAAGAGATAATAAGCAACATGAAGAGGATGTGTGATATATAATTCACCAGATTTGCGCCGTTGATTTTTATGAAGTTCGGAGGCAACAAGATAGGCTTTTTTGATTAAATGAATTTCTTCAGCATTAAAGTATTTAGTACATTCAAGTATTAGAGCGAAATATAAATTTTCTAAATTTGCTACCATATAAGACCTCATTATTTTTCTTAATTTATGGTATAATATCAAGAAAAAACTTAAAAGTCAAGAATATTATTTTAATTTAATATTATAAGTTTTGTTACGGATATTTAGGCTAGCAACAATTGTATCAGAAGAGGTAATATTAATAGGCACTTTGATGATTAGTTTATCATGGTAATTAGCAGGATTGGCTAAAGAGACCCCTTGTGATACTTCCCTATTATTGGCATAATATTTAATTTTTAGAAAGTCTTCAAAGAAAGACTTGTAAGTGCGGCCAGGGACATATGGAGCTTTTTCGTCCAGTTCAAGTTTATAGTCTAAGACAAGATATGTATAGCGACCGATATCACTACCAGTTATGTTTACGTTTTTAGAGGCATCGTAGCATTCATTCTCCTGGACACAATATTTATAAGTATAGCTGTAGTTATTTGTTAGTTCAAAGCTGTTTATTGAGACTTTGCTATTTTTAAAGTTAGTAGCTTTTAAGTCGATATTTATACCCATACCAACATTATTAGTGACAATTTTACTAGATACTTCTTTAGGGTTAAGATTAATGGTTTTATTAATGGCACCAATACCACCCGGACTAGAATCATAAGAAGATAAAGCTTTAATAGCCATTTTTTTGGTTGCTAATTTTTTATCAATTTCATAGACAAAAATATAATTGTTTTTACTACTGCCTTTGATAGGGCCACCATTGTAGGGATTACCAAAATCTGTGAAGTAATTAGCAGCGACTAAGTTTGGTGAGAAAAACTTTTTGTTGATGTAGAGTTGAAAGTTGTTGGAATTAAAGTTTTTGTTTTCGAGAAAACGATTTTCAATTGTTGCTTCTACTATAACATAGGTCTTGTTCTCATTGATAACTTCGCCGGAGGAACTTAGATTGGAAATATAGCTACTATTAACAGTAACATTGGAATTACCATAAGATATGATTTGGTTTTCACGGTATTTAGGTTGAGCAACAGTGCGGTTTACGTAAGCGTAAGTGATGACGGAACCGGCAATAACAACGAAGATAACAGTAAAGATGAATTTATTTTCTTTGTACCAATAGATTACTTCACTGATGAAACGACGGATGGTTCTTTTGGTTTTGTAACTATTATTGC
>CANOGG010000020.1 GCA_947565485.1 uncultured Mycoplasma sp.
GTCCTGAAGGAGTAGGATTTTCCACTACTGGTGGTGTATTCGCTGGCGGTACCATTCCTATATTATTAAAAACTGGTGTCGTATCAAAGTTATTTATCGTTGATGGAATATCGTAATTTACAGGAGCTACTGGTGGCAAATTAACTCCCCCACTTGGATTAACTGGACCAGTTTGCGTTCATGCCTCCCCACTTGGTCCTGGCTGAACAGGAGTAGGTGATGCTACTGGCGCACTTGATAATTCTGTAGCCCCCACATTCACACTTTGTGCTTCACTTCCAGTATTCATAACTGGTGCTGCAGGCGGTACTGGCATTTCTTGTGAAACACTTGGCGGTGTAACAGTTGAACCTGATACCGGCGCTGACATGCTAGGAACTGGGCTTGGCATAGTCGGACTTACAACACCTGAATTTGAAATCTGACTTTCCATTCCCAAGCTTCCATCTAACTGTGCTGGTATATCATTACTTGACACACTCCCTAAATCTTGCGCTCCTCCCATCACTGGTGGTACACTACTTCCCACTGCCTGGTTTAAATTGGAACTTTCTCCTCCCAAAGATATTGGCCCTATCCCCTCATTCTTATTCTCATTGTTACTGTTATTCATACTTACAGCCCCTTTTATTATAAATATATTATATCCTAAAGCACCACAAAATGCAACCCAAAAAGAAAAAGTCCCTTTGGACTTTACCTTGTAAAATTAGCTTCTAATCTATTATCATCTGTTAAGACAGCACCATATCTATTTCCCCTCTTACAGACATAAACATCAGAATATCCTGTTGTCCCCCAACTTCTAAATGACATATAATCCATTACACTAGCTTTAAAATAGCAATAATCAATAACTGCTTGATAATTAATTGTGTTAGTTACACCTAAATATCTTCTATAACTAATTTCGGGATTAGTCGTATAATAAACTTCATATTGCCAACTTCTTGTTACTTGCGCATAAAGTGATAAATACCTCTTACCATTATCAGTCCATTGTTTACTATGTAACCTATTATCAATTGAATTAATCGTCCAATAAGTATCGTCATAACTAACTGAAGTCTCTGCTTGCGTTACTGCTTGCACGACATCAAACTGATTAGCACTTAAACCTTCACGCTCTAAAATAACCCTTAACATTTCCACATTTATTGCTTCTCTATATTCCTTTATTTCTGCTGCATAATCACTTGCCATACGACCATAACTTATGTCGTTAAAATCTGAATAACTTATATTATACTTACTTAAAACAAATTGTATTTTATCATCAAGTCCTAAACTATAAAAATCAGCATTAAGTAACTCTGAATACTTAGGCGCACTATTTACAATTCTATTCAAAGCTGAATCTACATCTTTTTTTGGCGCTGAATTAGCAAGCGCTATCAATTCCTCAGTTCTCTTCTGCTCTAAAGCTTCTGCTCTTCTTTTTTCTTCTGCTTCTCTCTCCATTTTTTTTCTTAAAAGTGCCTCTTCCATTTCCTGCGCTTCCCGTATATTCTGCTTTTCATGTTCGCATATTTCTTTATATTTCGAACTATAAATATCCAATAAATTTATTTTTTCCCGTCTCATCCCTAAATTAACTTCAATTTGAAGATTTGTCGGAACTGGTATATCTGGCTGAAATCTCTCTAAAGCACTTAATGGTACACCCATTATTCTATTAAATTTGTTATAAGTATGAATATCAATATCTTCAAATACAACTTTCCTCTTATCATCATCAAGTCCATCTTTAATCTCTTCTCTGCCATCATTATATGTACTAAAAAGTATTGTCGCCGCTATCGCAAGTCCTGCTACCCCACTAACAATAGGTAGTAATCTCTTCGGTTTCTGCTTTTTCTTCTTCTCTAAAACTGCCAATTTATTTTCTGTTAACTTCGCATCTATTGCATTATAAAATCTTAAATCTTTTATTTTAATTTTAAGACTACCAACATCAATTAAATCTTCATCAAACTCTCTTGCATTCTCTAAAATTGCCAGTTTTGCTCTCAAATTCTCATATCTCTCGGCATTTACTGTTTGAACAATTTTTTTATCTGAAGTAAAGCTAACTGAATCTGCCCAATTTACTTTCTGCATTGACTCAAGTTCTCTTAAAATTTCTTTGATAGCCCCAAGATTCTCGGCGACTATCTCTCCTCTATTCGGCCTAGCATATTCTCTTTTCTCTGTAGTCACTGGAATATCTTTATGAACTTCCAAAACTTTATCATCATCATTTTCTTCTAAAGCTTTCTTATCTTCGAGTTTAACTTCCCCATCAATTATTAAATCATCATGAGCTTCCAAGTCGCTTGCCCTATTTTCTAAAGTAATACCTAAAATACTATTTATTCTCTCCCACGATAACTCTTCTGCTGCCTCCTGCTTTTCAACTTCTCTAAAAGGAACATCAATAACTGGTTCTTCTTTCTGATATAAACTTAAAAGTTCTTCATATATCGGTGCTAAATCATCTTTCTCACCTAAATAACTCTTCACAACTTGCTTAACTGCCAATCTCTTAATTACACAAATAACTTCTTCTTTATCTTCTTTTTGAACCCAAATATTCCCAATCTGAACAACATCTTCACTATTTTGAGCATCAAGCAAACATCTCGCCAAAACACCTAACAAATTAAGTTCTTCCTGAGCATCAGCATCCAATATTAAGCCATTATTTAAACCATAACTCTTATACTTACTTAATTCCTCAATATTTCCCACAAGTACATTTAACATTTCTTGATTAAGATTATTATTAACAATCCTTATCTCTTGTACTTCATTTTCCTTTTCAAGACTATTTAACTCTGCCTCAATCTCTTGATAACGCCAGCAAACATTTCTATCAACTAACACTTCTGATATTTCTTCCTTATTAATGGACGCTATCGCCGAAACTAAATAACCAAGTTGTTCCTCAAGTAATTGATATTTCTCAAAATCACTCTCTAAAACTACTCCATTACTTGCAAGTACTGAAGTCCCATCATTAGCCGCCTTATTTATTAAAGAAAGCATCTGACTCTTAATCTCGGTAATCTTACTCTCATTTTGCTCCAGTTTAGGTATTCTATCACTAAAATATTTAATTTCACTAACTAATTTTTGAAATTCTAAAACTTTATCCTGATGATAACCTGCAATACCCCAAACATCAACTAAATCTGTTACCTGTTCTCTAAGCATCAAAATTAAAGTAATAATTTTATTACACTCTAAAACCTCAGAATTAGGAACTATCCAAGACTTACCATCAATCGCTATTGTCTTATCTACCAAACGTCCCACATATTCTTCATAATTTCCTGCTCTAAGCGCCATTTTTTCAATATAACGAACTAATTCTTTAATAAGAGTTTTATTCTGTTCTAATAGTTCTCGCGTTACAATATCTTTTTTTCGCTCAGGAATTTCTTTATCTCTAAAAAGTTTCGTCCTTGATGAGAGAATAATCAATGAATCAACATCACTTTCTCTACCATATGCCAAATTACCTATCGCTTTTAACTCATTTTGACTATAATTAGCCTCTTTTAAAATATCCCTAATCTTTAATAATAATTCGTATTCTTCTATATCTCCTGCTAAAACTTTATTACCATCACTCGTATTTACTCCCGGTCGATGCGCATTTTTCCTCTTTAGAGAAAGCCTAATAAGTTCATTTCCAATTACATTTATAACTCTGTTATTAAACTCTTTTTCTTTCTGATACTTATCTACTTTAGGTGGGTTTACTACTCCTATATAATCAGTCTTTGGTTTAGAAAGTTTACTAACCTTTTTACTTTTCTTCGCATAACTATCTTTATACTTATCTTGCTTTTCATTAACTTTAATTTTACTTACAATGGTGTCATAGACAATCTTAGCATAATCAACGCCCTCTAACATATCATCCGACAATCCAAGTGTAAAATCTTTATCTTTGATATAATATATAGCTGCTAAATGGTCAAATTGTTCTATTCTGTTACTCTTAACTCTAACCACTGAATCACGAACAGGCGCCAATTCATTACTTTTGGTCTCTTCTAAATCAAGTGCCTCTTCTATTATAAGTAATAAAGTTTCTTCTAAGTATTTGATATCAAAGTTCATAAAAAAACCCCCTTCTTGTTTACATACTGAAACTTATTCTAGCATAGTTATTTTAAAAAGTCAAAACTTTTTTCACCAAAAAAAGAAAAAAGAACCAATCTTCCACTTGCCCTCTATTTTCCTCATTTCTTTCGCTTTCGTCTCATATCCTCTTCTATCTTCAAAGCCTGCTTTTCATCTATGGTATATTGCTTCTCTTTAAGCTTAATACCTAAATCTTGTACCTCACCTCGTCTAACTCGCGCAATCTGCTCCAATAAATTATATCTTACTCGTATATCTTTTTCACTAACTTTTGAAGCCTTACTATAAACATCGCTTAAAAAATCATAAAAATCATCACTCACTAAAACTTCTTGATACTTCCGAACTAACTCTTGATTAACCTCCACTACCCGGGGTATTTTAATCATATAAATATTAGCAAGCAAAGTAAAAGCTTCCCCAAAAGTCAAATTCTCTTTTCGCTCTAAATAATTAAGCTGATTCCCCTTTACCCCACATCCAAAACAGTTAAAAAAATTCTTCGTCATAGAAACCCGCATTGATGGGGAATTCTCCACATGAAAATGACACCTAAAATATTTCATCAAACTATAATCATTCTTAATTAACCCATCGCCATTAGTATAAGCCAAATGTATTAAACTTGTCCTATTTAACACTTTCCTTATATCATCAATTTCAAACGAACAAGCTTGAACTTTTTGAAGCAAGCTAAAAAATCTCTCATAACTAAATTTAACTTGGCGAAATAAACTCATCTTTTTCTCTAAAACTTTTCTTATATTAGCTAAAACTTCTCTCTCATCTTCCTTTAAAAAAAGGTCTAACTCTAAAAGTCCAGCCAAAATTTCCTTAATATCCTCATAACTAACTCTTAAAATTCGAAAATCTTCTTCATTCTTAAATCCCTCTATCTTAAATTTATTCCAATAATCTCCTAACAATTCTTTATAACTCTTAATTCTTACATCATAAACACTAGTAACATAAAATACACCTTGCCTAAACTCACCCTTAATCCGGTAATGATAATAAAACTTTTTACAAAATAATTCTTCTAACCTTTTCTTCATTATCGGACTATCTGCGACCATCATCATTTCATAAATTTTTTTTAACTCTAAGTCCATCTACCAAGACCTCCTAAAACTTCTCTAATTATATCTCAAATAAACCCAAGACACAAGAAAAAAAGCCTTAATCTTCTTTCTTAACGCTTTTTCCTTTTTCCTTTTCATCACTAGTTACAATCTCTAACTTTGCTGTCTTCTCCAAAGTTATAACCTCTTCTCGGTAATTTAAAGCAAGTCCAATTGTAAAAACATACGAAAGTAAATAAAACCAAATCATGAGAACTACTATTCCCGCCAAATTCCCATAAAGCCTATCATAACTAGCAAAATTAGTCGCATATAAAGAATAGACATACGTCATAATAATAAAACCTACAGTCGTAAACACAGCCCCCGTATTAACATCTTTACTTGGTATCTTCTTATCCGGAGCCATTGTAAATATTATCTTAATAAACAAAAATATAA
The DNA here is from genome assembly GCA_947565485.1 of uncultured Mycoplasma sp. GTDB lineage: Bacteria > Bacillota_I > Bacilli_A > RF39 > UBA660 > Caccenecus. The sequence goes on from CANOGG010000020.1 coordinate 5,658, forward strand.
TAAACCACGAAATAGGCCCTTTAAGTACACTAATTAAAAGTGTAATATTCGTTATTATCTTTGCACTAATATCCATAATCTGTAACATCTCAATTATCTTATTACCAAAAACTCCAAATATCAACAAGAAAACAAAAAGAAGAATAATAAACAAAGTCATAATCAGGGCTTTTATTCTTCTAGTAATAAAATTTGCATTCTTAATCCCATACACTGTATTTGAACTAACTATAATGGACGCAGCCCCATTACTCGCAATGAAATATGCTACAACCAAAGTAAATACAAAATTAAAATTCATCTCTACCGTATTTATTCCAAAGAGCAAATTAGCAAACTCCGAACTAAAAGCATGCGCAACAAAATCCGTGAGAAAATTCAAATCAAAATGTAAAGCCGCAGCAATATAAGTTAAAATCGTAATTGTCGGTACAATTGATAAAACAAAAGAAAAAGCCAGATTACCAGGTAGAATCTTCATTTCTGTTCTTGTAATAGTCTTAAAAAAGTTTTTAACCCCCCTTTTTAATCTATCACCCATTACTCTTCGCCTGTTCTTTCTTTTTCGCATTCTTCATTTCTTCTGTTGCTTCAATTATCGCATCTTCAATTGTCTTAATACTATCATTAATCATAGAATATCCAAACTCTGCCCCATAATCATATGGCAACTTCTTAAACTCTTTATTAAGCTTATGAATATAATTAGTTATCTGTTTTTGTGTATAACCCACTAAATACACCAAAAACTCATTTCCATCTGTTCTCATCACATCACTATTATCAAGCTGTGTCTTAATAAGAATATTAGCCGCAGCCATTATCTGCTTATCTCCCTCTTCATAACCTAAAGTATCATTAATAAACTGTAAATTATTAAGGTCTATCACTATCATAGTTTGTGGATAAATTGTATTATTATTCCAATTATGAATATATTCATTAAGATAATTTCTATTTTTAAGTGATGTTAACTGGTCAATAAACTTAATCTTATCATCTTTCCTAATTTTCTTCGCTATCTTTATTCTCTTACTACTCTTATAAAGAACTATAAATATTACTCCAAATACTGTAATAGTAAGTAATATATATTTTGCTATTAAACTAAGAACACTACCATTTTTCACTGTCAGACTATGCGAATACATTCCTTTATAAATCATTTCTTTGTTATCTAAGCTCATCGCATACTTTGTTAATAACTTGTAAAATGCACTATTATTTCTTGCTTTAAAATCATAAGTCTCATTTAATATTCCCGCATATCTCTCAGTATAATTCGATAACTCTTTACTTGAATACATATTAAATATATTTCTATCGATAACAATAATCTCATCCTGCTTATTTAATTTCTTCAAATCTTTTTCATTATTATATGTCTTTAACTTAATACCACCTACAGTCTTAAGATAACTTTCAATCAAACTATTTTTCTGAACATAAACAGTCTCGCCTGTCAAACTATAAATAGAATTTGTCACTAACTTATTCTCTTTATTCGCAACTATACTAAACTCGGCAACTATCCTCGAATCAACGTTATAATAATTATCTACTAAATTATAATAATTAAAATATAAATCTACTTCATTCTTATTTATCGCTTTTTTAAACTTACTCAAATTATTATATTTTGTAAAATTAAACTCTATATCACTAAACTCTCCAAAATCATAGAGATACATCGCCACTATACCCCCATAATTTCCACTCATAATAACTTCATAAGGACTATTATTTATAAACCCATATCTATATGTAACACTCCTCATGGCATCTACTTCCGTCTCACTAATTCCCAAAGAAGATGTAAATAACTTAAACTCTTCTCTTTTAAAATATTGGTCTAAGTTATCTTTCTGCCAATTATTATAAAATTTAACAATGATATTACTTAAAACATCATCTTTTAAAATGCCACTTATTGTATAATAAAGTTTCGCATCTGACATATGATTAATAATAAAATAATCATTCTTCAATATCTCATCTAAATAAATAGTAAATGGCACAATTATATATTGAATATCTTTCCCATTTTTAAATTCTTCCAGTAATTCTTCCTTATTATCATAACCAGTAAGAGTAATATTAGCTACATTATTAAGATACCCACTTACATAGGAAGTTTCACTTTTAACCACACCAATTTTTTTATTTGCAAAAAAATTATAATTAGCCACTATTTCATCTTTTTTACTAACTAAAACATAATGATCTGTATAAAACACTTTATCACTATCAGTTAAATTTGTCTTAACCCCAAGTGTCAGTCCATTTATCACTTCGCCATAATTAAAAGTTACTGGATTAAGCTTAATCTTATGCTCCATCTCCAAGTCTTTTATAAAATCATAAAAAATTCCCATTCCTGTACTTCCAAAAATATTAACATCATTTACTACATTAATATTTTTAACTGTATTAATATTATCATTTATCCACTTCTTCTCACTTGAGGTAAGCTTATTATCATCCGACAAAATCCGGTAAGTTATAAGCCCCACCAACACTAAAACTATTAACACTCCACTAAAAATGATAACACTTTTTTTATTTTTCATAAAAAACTACCTACTCATTCTTACTAACAGCCGTATTATTATTCCAAACTATTCCACCAGTTCCATTAACATTTCGACTGCCCATTATTTTAAAGCCATCACTTTCTTCTGTTGCCTCACTCTTAATCATATACTCTAAATCATAAAATCCTAAAATTTCTTCCTTAAAGTGTTCCAAAGAGGCTAAAGCTTTACTTTGTGCTTCCACTAAAGTCACTTTCGTCGCAAAATTAATTGTAATATAAATTGTTTTCCCTGACGTTCTAATACTTACGTCTTGGACAGCCTCATCTTCTTTAATCTTCGCTGCAATCTCATTCTGCTCACTCTCATTAAATGGATATTTCTCAATTCCCTCTAGCCTATCTCCATATCTTGAACCTGAATCACCTACAAAATATGTAAATACCACGACTGATATAGCTACCAAACAAGCTAGTAATATTAAAAATAAAACTATCAAGACACTATTCTCCTGCCATACCTTTTTTAACTTTTTCATATTTCACCTCGTATGCTTTCTATATTATATCATTAAATGCTAAAACTCGCAATTTATAATTATTTTACAAAAATTTACAAAAAAAGCGTAAATAATTTTATTTTTTATTTACGCTAAACTTAAAAATTAAGTAAACCTATTATAAAACATTTATTCCAAATTATCAAGTATTTCTTTAAATCTCGCCTCATCCCAAATCTCTATTCCGAGAGTCTGAGCTTTTGTATACTTACTACCTGGTGCCTCTCCCACAATAACCACATCGGTCTTTTTACTAACACTATCAACTGCTTTTCCCCCATAAGCTTCGACTAATGCTTTAATATCATCCCGACTCATAAAACTAATTGTTCCCGTAATCACAAACTTTTTATCTGTGAAACTAGCATGTTGCTTGACACTTACTCCAAGATAATTCATATTTACGCCTAAATTTTCTAAAGTTCTAATAAGTTCTATATTCTCACTTTTCTTAAAAAAACTTACTATATTATTAGCGAGTATCTCCCCAATATCTTGAATATCAATTAATTCTTCATATGATACGTGCATCAAAGTCTCCATATTCTTAAAAGTACTAGCAAGTAACTTCGCATTTTTAGCTCCAATTCCATTAATCCCAAGCCCAAAAATAAGTCGCTCCAAACTATTATTTTTACTCGTCTCTATCGCTTCTAATAACTTCGTAACTTTCTTTAATCCATATCCCTCAAGGGAGATAATATCCTCCTGATACTTAGCAAGAAAGTAAAAATCAGGAATACTCTTCAAAAAACCTTCGTTATAAAAATCCTCGACTATCTCATCTCCCATACCATCAATATTCATCGCATTCCTACTTGCAAAATGAATTAAACTCTCTATATTTTTTTTAGGACAACTATCATTAACACAAAAATAATCAGCATTCCCTTTCTTCACCAAAGAACTCCCACAAATCGGACAATTCTTAACCATCACAAAAGGTTTTTCAGTTCCATCTCTTCGCTCAATTTTTGCCTCGACCACCTCAGGTATAACATCCCCCGCTTTTCTAATGGAAACAATATCCCCAATTCTAAGGTCTTTCATCAAACAATAATCTTCATTATGTAAAGTTGCTCGAGATATCGTGGAACCCATAACTAAAACTGGGTCTAAAACAGCATTCGGTGTCACTTGCCCGGTTCTACCCACTGTAAACTTTATATCTCGCAGTTTCGTTAAAACTTCTTCAGCGGGAAACTTATAAGCTGTAGCCCATCTCGGATACTTAACCGTAGCCCCAAGCTCTTGTTGCATTTTTATATCATTAACTTTAATAACAATACCATCTATCTCATAAGGTAAATTATTTCTCTTACCAGTATACTCTCTTACAAACTCTAATACCCCCTCAACATTCTCTACTTTCCGTGAAGCATCATTAACTTTAAAACCTAGACTTTTCATAAACTCCAACGCCTCATAATGTGTTTTTATCCCATAATCAAGTGGATTAGGCAAATGATATATCCAAGTATCTAAGTGTCTTTTAGCTGCTACTTTTGGGTCTAACTGTCTAATTGACCCCGCCGCGGCATTTCGTACATTCTGTAACTTAACCTCGCCCTTTTTCTCACGCATCTCATTAATTCTCTTTAATGTTGCTTTATTCATATAGATTTCGCCTCTAACCTCGATATCTATATCCTGGCCTAAATCAAGAGGCACTGTCTTAATCGTCTTTACATTATGAGTTATATCTTCGCCTATAACCCCATCGCCTCTCGTCGCCGCAAAAATAAGTTTTCCATGTTCATAATGTAGTGACACACTAAGACCATCTATCTTAA
>CANOGG010000021.1 GCA_947565485.1 uncultured Mycoplasma sp.
CCTTATATCCTTTAGCCCATAAATATTCTTCAAAATCAAGTGAAAACATTTCATAATCTTCTTTATTACCAACACTATTCGACTCTATCTCATTATAATTAATACCCATTAACGAACCAGAACAAATAACATCAAATCTTCCATCTATATTAAAAGATTTCAAAGATGTCGCCACATTTATACAATCCTGAATCTCATCAAAAAATATCAATGTCTGCCCCGGAACAAACACAAAATCAGGATCAATAAGTGAAATATATTTAATTATTTTGTCAACCTCAAACCCCTCATCAAAAATAGTTTTATACTCTTTTTGTAAAGCAAAATTAATATTTACCACGTTATCATAAAAAGACGAACCAAAATTCATTATTGCATCAGTTTTCCCAATCTGTCTTGCTCCCTTAACAATAAGTGGCATTTTATTTTTACTATCTTTCCATTCTCTTAAATAATCATCAATTTTTCTCTTAAGTCTTAGCATAAATCTATCACCACACCCATCTCATCACAAAATTCCTGCCTTTTTCAAGCAAAAAATCACTAAATTCCAACTGTTTTACACTATTTTTTCACAAAATTCCTAATTTTAAAAACCAACCCTCCATAGTTGGTTCTTATTTCTATGCAATCTCTTCTCTACTACTAGCCTTTAAACTAAAATCACTAAATTCTTTACGCATATAAAGAGGATAAGCCGCCGCTCCAATCATTGCCGCATTATCAGTACAATAAAGAAGCCTTGGAATTAAAAGCTTTGCTTGATACTTATCACATAATTCCCTCATTTTTTCTTTCAAAAACTTATTCGCTGAAACTCCCCCAGCTACCACTAATCTCTTTATTCCCGTCTCTTTAAAAGCTTTTTCTACTTTCCGCACTAACTCATCTATCGCTACCTCCTGAAACGATCTTGCTAAATCTGCACATCTCACCTCTTGCCCTTTTTGTTCTGCATTATTTACTAAATTAATAATAGCACTTTTAAGCCCACTATAACTAAAATTATAACTATCATCTAACACTGGCCTTGGTAAAGGATAGGTATCACTACCCTCTAAAGCCAGCTTCTCAACATTTGGTCCTCCCGGATATTTAAGTCCTAAAACCCTGGCTACCTTGTCATATGCCTCACCTATCGCATCATCAAGAGTCTCACCAAGCTTTTTAAAAGTATAATCATCTTCCATCACTAAAAGCTCCGTATGCCCCCCACTAACCACAAGTGCTAACATCGGAAAAGTCATTTCATCCTCTATATTATTCGCATAAATATGCCCAATTAGATGATTCACGCCAATTAAAGGTTTATTATAAACTAAAGCTAGTGTCTTAGCTGCCTCTATTCCAACTAACAAACTCCCAGTAAGCCCTGGCGCATATGTAACAGCTATCGCACTCATATCTTCTATCTTCATGCCCGCTTTTTTAATCGTCTCATCAAGCACTTGCGTAATAACTTCTGTATGCATTCTACTTGCTATCTCTGGTACTACTCCCCCATACATCGCATGTGTATCCATCTGCGTATTAATAACTAAACTAATAACTTCTTTCCCATTTTTTACTATTGCCATGCTTGTCTCATCACAAGATGACTCTATCGCCAAAATATATATATCATTCACTTACATCACTCTTTCTTGCCATCAAATAAGCATCATCATTATCATAATACTTTTTTCTCTTATGTATTATCTGAAATCCAAACTTCTCATATAAACTTATCGCTGCCTCATTCTTAACCGCTACCTCGAGCGTAACAAGCTTCAAATCTTCACCTAAATCACTTATCAAATAGCCAATTAAATTAGTCGCAATCATTTTTTTACGATAAAGAGGGTCCACGACTAAGCTCAAGATATCACACGTATCACATAAATGTGTCGCACTAATAAAGCCTACAACCTTATCATCTTTTTCATACACAATAACTTTCGATATCCCATCTTCCAACATCTCATTTATTTTATACACCTTCGTAAAATTATCTTGTAAAAGAGTCCCTAACTCATTAATTCTAGGAATATCATATACTGTCGCATTTCTTAACATTTTTCCACCTCAATTCTCTTCACATAAAGTGGTGTTAGCAAATGATAATTTACCCCTTCTTTATCCTTCATAAACTCCCAAACTTTAAAGATATCAACCTCTCCCTCATCTATAATTATATTCTTATTATTTACCTCTCTCTTACTTAAATAATAATAATCTCCCACAAGTTCATGCCTCATATTAAAGTTTGCTCCAAAAACTCCATTTTTATCACTAATTCCAAGCGTAATCGTCTCGTCATAATTAAGCGCTAAAGCCTGCAAATAAGTAATAGCTTTCATTTTAATATTAAGTGTATAAGCCAGCATCTTTGCTATAACTACCCCTATTCTAACACCCGTAAATGACCCTGGCCCATTAATCACAATAATCTCTTGTAAATCATGAACATCAAGCCCCACTTCTAAAAGTGTAGTCTTAAGTAAATTCACCGCCTTTTCTGAAATATAATTACTTGTAATTGTTCTCTTAATCAATTCTTCTCCATCTCTTAAAATCGCCAAAACCAAATTTTCATAATGCGTATCAATATATAATGTAATCATAACTTACCTCCCACCAAATAAAAACTCACTAAAAAAGTGAGACTATAATACTGAATCACATAATTCTTCGTACTTTAACCCATGAGGATAAAACACCAATTTTCTTGTATTTTCATCAATAATTTTGATATTAATATCTAATCTCTCCTCCGGCAATCTATCTTCAATAAGCTCCGACCATTCAATAATACAAACTCCTTCTTTATTAAAATAATCCTCAACACCAAACTCCGATTGCTCATCAATTCTATAAACATCCATATGATAAAGTGGCATCTCTCCCATTAAATATTCTTTAACAATCGTAAAAGTCGGCGATGTTATATTATCTTGTATTCCAAGAGCACTCGCAAAGCCTTTTACAAAAACGGTCTTTCCACTTCCCAGATCACCATTTAAACATATAACCATACCTGGAAATTTTTCACTTTCAATATTTTGTGCTAATTCTAAAGTATCATTTACATCTCTAGAAGTATATTTATAATCCATTTCTACTCACCTTAAATTTATTATAACAAACACTAGCTTTTATATTCAACCATTTTTGCCTAATTTTACAATTTTTTTTATATTAAAAATTTATCTTAGAAAAATCTAGTCTTTATTATATTTTTAAAACATATTAAAATATATATGAGGTGTGAAAAATGGATTTTGTCGTAAGACAGACAAGGCAAAAAGATCCAGCTAGTTACAAATCTTTATATATTAAAGATTCCCTGTTAAAAGAAGTAGACAAGATAGCACAAGCTAATTCCACCTCTTTTAACAATGTCGTAATTAGTATGATTGAAGCCTGTATCTATGGTAATGGTGAGGGCCAAGAAGAAAAAGATAAAATTAGTACTTAATTTTAAATTTTTTATAGATACACTCCTTGAATATTCACAACTCTAAAAAGAGACTTGTTATTTAAAAGCAAGCTCTTTTTTAAATTTATAAACATTTAATAGAATAACCAAAATAAGTGTTAACAAATAAATTAAAAACCTCATTTCTATATTTAAGAAACAAGGTTTATATCTTAGGAAAACTTTATCTCACTGTAACTCTAATTGTTCTACTAGTATTACCAGCCATAACTGTAATTGTCGCCGTTCCAACTCTCTTAGCCTTAATCTCACCACTTCTTGAAACATAAGCCACACTTGAATCTGTACTTCTATAAGTTATATCTTTATTAGAACTAGCTCTTACATTATAAATATCACCTACATAAAGACTTAAAGAAGATGTATTAACCGATAAATACGTATCATCTTTAACTGTAATTGTCGCAACTCTACTATAATTACCAGCCTTTGCTGTAATCGTTACTGTTCCCGCTTTTCTACCAGTCACTACTCCACTACTTGATACTGTCGCAACACTACTATTACTAGTTGACCACGTAACATTTTTATTTGTCGCATTATTTGGACTAACTGTTGCATTTAATGCTAAGGTATTCCCCACATCAATAGTTCCACTTGTTCTATTTAAACTTATTCCTGAAACTGGAATATTTTTAGCTGTTACTGTCACATATAAAATTGCACTTCTACCTCCAGCACTTGCTGTTATTCTAGCCGTTCCGACTCCTCTAGCTATAACAACTCCACTACTTGAAACTGTGGCAACACTATTATTACTAGATGTCCAAGATACATTCTTATTTGTCGCATTACTTGGACTTACTGTTGCATAAACTGTCGAACTAGCACCCTCTACTAAAGATAAACTACTTCTACTTAAACTAATACCTGAAACATTTACTACTGTTGGTCTAACTGTAAGAGAACTTAAACTCCCTGATATTAATTTCCTATTTTTATATGTATCTAAATAATAACTATAAACTGGCGTTGAAGTATAAGTTGACCTCTTTCGAACACTAAATCTAAGCGCATATCCAACTATTCCTTTATTAGCTATATTATAAACTGGTATAACATCAAAATTAGAAACTTGCGCATCACTATACTTACTTACCTCATTATTTAACTTTAAATATTCTTGAAGTCCTATTTCATCAACATAATTAATATAACTTCTGTCACTTGGACTAATCGCACAATTACCACTTATCTTATAAGCTAATACATTATTAGTATTATAACTTAGATTACCATAAGGACAAGTAGCATCCGCAATAATTCCTCCATTATTTCCACCAGTAACATTATTATAATCTTTAACCTCAACCTCTAAAGTTGTACTCTTACCACCAGCACTAGACGTAATAACTGTTGTTCCTACACTAACACCTGTTATTCTACCCTCACTTACACGAGCAATATTATTATTAGCTGAACTCCATGTTACAGTCTTATTAGTCGCATTGCTTGGATTAACTACCACACTAACACTCTTACTGGCACCTACTGCCAAATATATTTTCTTATAATTTAAATAAACACTATTAACAGCGACAAAACTACTACCATTATTTGATGAACCTCCAGACGAATTTCCGCCATTTGATGAACCACCAGATGAATTTCCACCATTTGAACCACCCTGGTTACCATTATTATCTGAATTATTGCTTGAATTATCATCATTTGGCTTATCATTTACATTATCATCAGGATTTTCTCCTGGCTCATCTGGCACCTCATTAGGCTCATCCGGCGTATCAGTTGGATTATCTGCAAATATCGAATCTATCTTTACTGTATTAATTATATAATCAGACTCATCTCCACAAACAAGCTTAACCTTAATCGTATAATCAACATCACTAATCTTTATCGCTTCCGCATAACTCTCATTCAAATTACAAGCATTACCATTTTGGTCTTTAAACTCAATTAAAAGTTTATTCTCAAACATTTCCTTTAAAGTAACTACTCTCTTCCCATTAATATATTCTGGAAGTCTCGTTCCTGTAAAATACTCATACGCCGCTCCCTGCATCGAATTTAGATTCACTGCCAAATTAGATTCTGTTTTTTTCTTTTCCTTGTTAAATAATGAAACTACCCACAAAGAAATAAATAAAATTGCCAATAAAATACCCATTTTTACTAACAATGATTTCCAATCTATATCTAATTTTCTTGCCTTTTCTTCATACATAACAAATACCCCCTTGGTTTTGCGTGATATGATATCACAAAAGTTCATTTTTGTCAAATTTTATTCCTAACATTTATACTAAAAAAAGAACAAATTACTACCATTTATTCCAATTTTACTTTGCTTTCATTTGATACCAATAATAACCAGTTTCCTTATTTTTAAAAGTATGCCCATATTTAGTAAACTCACTTTTATTTTTAGTACAATATTCCACTGCCCTCTTTGAAACTTGAGACCAATTAACATCTTCACCATCTTTAAATAAATAAGTCTCACTCATTTGCCTATAATCATACAAAGTTGCCCTAATAGCTAAAACAGTCTCCGCCATCATAATAATTACCAAATAAACATATTTTTCTATCTACTCTTCACTCTAATCTCTCACGATTTCGTCTAACCTAAGAATATCATAAACAATTTCCTATATCAACATCCAAAAAATTTTTTACATCCTAAAAATTAATATTTTAACATTCTTTAAATTTATTTTAAAATATGTTAATCAAAATCATTTGACTAACGTATGTTCGTATGTTATAATAATCATACTTTTGGTGATAAATTTCGAAGTTATTTACCATACTAAACATTAAGGAGTGACTGTAAATATGGATAAAATAATCGTTAAAGGAGCCCGTGAAAATAACTTAAAAAATATTGATATTGAACTACCTAAAAATAAGCTAATCGTTATGACTGGTGTCTCAGGAAGCGGCAAATCTTCTCTTGCTTTTGACACCATTTTTGCCGAAGGTCAACGAAGATATGTCGAATCTCTTAGTGCCTATGCTAGACAATTTATCGGTATCAGTGAAAAACCCAACGTCGACTCAATTGAAGGCTTAAGTCCCAGTATTTCTATCGACCAAAAATCTACCAATAAAAACCCTCGTAGTACTGTTGGAACTATTACCGAAATTTATGATTACTTACGTCTATTATTTGCGAGAATTGGTACACCCATCTGTCCTAATCATAACATCCCAGTAAAACGTGAATCTATTGAAGAGATGACCAATAAAGTCCTTGACTTACCAGCTGGCAGTAAACTTGAAATCATGGCCCCAGTTGTGCATGGTGAAAAAGGTGAACATAAAGATTTATTTGACAATCTTCGCAAAAGTGGCTATTCCCGCGTTCGCGTAAATGGTGATATGTACACCTTAGATGAAGAAATTAAACTCGAAAAAAACATCAAAGATAATATCGAAGTAATCGTTGACCGTGTTGTAATCGACCCCGAGGAACGTGCTCGTATTTTTGAAGCTATCGAAAACAGTACTAAACTAGCCGATGGTAAAGTCCTTATCCACATTATTAGTGGCGAAGAAATCCTAATGAGTGAATCTTACGCCTGCCCTCATTGCAATTTTTCTCTTCCAGAACTTGAACCTCGCCTATTCTCTTTTAATGCACCTTATGGCGCTTGTCCTGAATGTAAAGGGCTTGGAACAAAACTAAAAATAGGTGAAGCTCTTCTAATGCCCGATAAAAATCTCACTATTCTAGAGGGTGGTATCAAAACTATCAACAATGACTTAAGCATGGATACTACCCAACTCTTAACAGTTTGCAATCATTACAACATTGATATTAATAAACCTTTAAAAGACTTTACACGTAAAGAATTAGATATCATTCTATATGGTACTAAAGAAAAAATTGACTTCAAATATATATCTAAAAATGGTAATGTTCGCTACGTAACTGACTATTACGAAGGTATAATCAACACTCTAGAACGTCGCTACATCGAAACCACTAGTTCTTGGCGTCGTGAATGGCTCGAAAATTACATGGTAGAATCTCCCTGTCCTATATGCCACGGAGCAAGATTAAATGAAACTGTCTTAGCAGTTAAAATAAACAAAAAGAACATCTTTGAAGTTACTAATTTTAGTATTTTAGAACTTCGTGATTTTATTGCAAGCCTAAAACTAACCCCCGAACAAGCTGAAATCAGTGGCCTTGTTACGAAAGAAATCTTAAACCGTCTAAACTTCTTAATAAACGTTGGCCTAAGCTACCTCACACTCTCTCGTGCTGCAGGTACTCTATCTGGAGGCGAAGCTCAACGAATCCGCCTTGCTACTCAAATTGGTTCCAAATTATCTGGAGTCCTCTACGTCCTAGATGAACCATCTATCGGTCTTCATCAAAAAGATAACGAACGCCTCATCAACGCTCTACAAGAAATGCGTGACCTAGGAAACACTTTAATTGTCGTCGAACATGATACTGACACTATGCTTGCTAGTGACTTTTTAGTGGATATCGGTCCTGGCGCTGGAGAATTTGGTGGCAAAGTTATGGCCGCAGGTACTCCAAAAGAAGTTATGCAAAATCCTAATTCTCTAACTGGTAAATATTTATCAGGAGTCGAAAAAATCGAAATTCCTAAAAAACGTCGTAAAGGAAATGGCAAAGCCCTAAAAATTGTTAAAGCCCATGAAAATAACCTCAAAAATGTTACTGTCGAAATTCCTTTAAACAAATTTGTTTGTGTCACTGGTGTCTCTGGAAGTGGCAAATCTACACTTATCAATGAAATCCTCTACAAAACCCTAGCTGTTAACATCAATCATTCTAAACAAATACCTGGCGCTTGTAAAGAAATAAAAGGTATGGAAAATATCGATAAAATTATTCAAATTACTCAAGATGCAATTGGCCGTACTCCTAGAAGTAACCCTGCTACTTATGTTGGTGTCTTTGATGATATTCGTGACTTTTTCACTAACACTAAAGAGGCTAAAATGCGTGGTTATGACAAAGGAAGATTTTCTTTCAATGTAAAAGGTGGCAGGTGTGAAGCTTGTTGGGGTGATGGTGTCAAAAAAATAGAAATGCACTTTCTTCCTGATGTTTATGTTCCTTGTGATGTCTGTGGTGGCAAACGCTATAACAAAGAAACTCTTGATATCAAATTCAAAGATAAAAACATCGCTGACATTTTAGACATGCGTGTATCTGAAGCTCTAACTTTCTTTGAAAACGTTCCTAAAATTTACAACAAACTAAAAATTATGGAAGAAGTTGGTTTATCTTACATCAAACTCGGTCAATCAGCCCCAACTTTATCTGGCGGTGAAGCTGGACGTGTCAAACTTGCTAAAGAACTTCAAAAAAAACCAACTGGCAAAAGTATCTTCATTCTTGACGAACCAACCACTGGTCTTCATAGTGACGATATCAAAAAACTGTTAAAAATACTTAATCGCATTGTCGATAATGGCGATACCGTTCTTGTCATCGAACATAATCTTGATGTCATAAAAGTTGCAGATTATATCATAGACCTCGGTCCTGATGGTGGAAACCTAGGTGGTGAAATAATAGCAACTGGTACTCCCGAACAAGTTGCCAAAATATCTAATTCCTACACTGGCACATTCTTAAATAAAATCTTAAAAGAACAAAAATAATATTTATAATTTATTAATCTTAGTGCTGATGTTACAAACATAATTAAGTGACTATCTCAGCACTTTTTTTTCGGCATATTCTGTTACTTTTTATAACGCAATTAAAAAATTATAATTCATCAAATATTACAAAAACTAAAAACCATCATCAATTGCCATTCTTTTTTAATGAGAAAAGTTATCTTTCTACTTTAATTATTCCTATTATTATTATATAATTAAGATGTGATAATTATGAATAATAAAGGTTTTACATTAATTGAAATTTTAGCATGTATAACAATAATTGGCCTTATAGCCACTATTGCTAGCACCAACATAACCAAAATCTTTACCAAAAAAGAAGAAACAACCAATAATGTAAAAGAAAATATTTTAACCACCGCGGCATGTCTCTACATTGAACTTGATAAAAATAAAGACTTAAAAGAAACTTGCCTCCAAAATGGCTGTGATATTACTACTAACGACCTCCTAAAAGCAGGACTTCTTGAAAAAGAAGATGTTAGTAACCTTAAAGTTATCCACATTTACAAAGAAAATAATGAAAAGAAATGCCAAATAAAGTAGAGGAGGAATAGATATGGCAAAATTATATTTTAGATACGGAGAAATGAATTGTGGTAAAACTACTAATGTCATCCAAACCGCTTATAACTATAAAGAAAAAGGAAAGAACATCCTACTTTTAAAAGCCGAAATTGACACCAAAGGAGAAGATACCGTCATTAATCGAAGTGGTCAATCCATGAAAGTAGACTATTTAATTGACAAAAAAGATAGTATTTTTAACTTACCCTTAGAAAATGTTAAAGCTATCGTTGTCGATGAAGCTCAATTCTTAACAACTAATCAAGTTGATGAATTATACTATATCACCAAAATGTTTGAAATACCAGTTATTTGTTATGGTATAAGAACAGATTTCCAAATGCAAACCTTTCCTGGCTCTGCCCGACTCTTAGCCATCGCTGATGACCTGGAAGAATCAAAAACTATTTGTAATTGTGAACGAAAAGCCACCCAAAATATGCGCAAGGTAAATGGCATTCCCACATTCGAGGGTGACCAAGTGGCAATCGATGGCGAAAACAAAGTAACCTATGAAAGTGTATGTGGTAAATGTTACCTCGAAACTCGCGAAAAATACCAAAAAATAACTTACAATCCTACTAGAAAGAGAACAAAAATATGAAAGATGAAATATTAAAATTATTAAAAAATATTTATGAAGCTAAAACCCTAATCGAAATAAATGACCTACTAGGCCTTAAAAGTGTCGCTGAATACCAAGAACTAACCAAAAACATTAATGAACTAGTGGAAGAATATCAAGTA
>CANOGG010000022.1 GCA_947565485.1 uncultured Mycoplasma sp.
GGGTAGAGAGGAAGTTAGAAATATTATAAAGGCAATAAAAAAGGCATCTTAGAAGATGCACTTTAAAAGTGACGATAGAGACCAATTGCTTTACCAAGAACAGTAATGTTAGGAAAAATTAAAGGGGCCATCGTATCGTTTTCAGGTTGGAGACGAATGTGGTCTTTTTCTTTGTAGTAAGTTTTTAGAGTTACTTCGTTTTCATCAGTCATAGCAACGATGATATCACCATTACGAGCGGTGTTTTGTTTTTGGACAATCACGATATCGCCATCATAGATACCAGCGTTTATCATGGACTTTCCACTTACATTTAGAGTGAAAATTGTTTCTCTAGCTGGTATTAAAGAAGCAGGAAGAGAGAAAAATTCATTAGGTCGTTCGATGGCTTCGATAGGAGAACCAGCGGTTATTTTGCCTAAGAGAGGAACTTTGATAAGTTCTTCGTTTTTTTCTTCGTATTCATTGTCGACTAAGATTTCCATCGCGCGAAATTTGTTATTGTCGACTTTGAGATAGCCAGCGTTACATAATTTTTTGACATGAGTGTGGACAGTCGCGGGGCTTGATAAACCTAAGCCTTGACCGATTTCTCTGATAGATGGGGGATAGCCATGGTCGGCTGAATATTTTTTGATAAAGTCTAAGACATTGCTTTGTTTTTCGGTTAATTGTTTTAATTCCATAAGATTTTACCTCCAATTAAATAATAGCACATAAACATACGCTTGTCAAACGTTTGTATTTTTTTGAAATAGTAAAATTTTTTATTGTCGAACAAATGTATCTATGATATAATATTTTTAGTAAGGAGTAGTGATGTAAAAATGAAAAAAGTTTTAGTTAATTATGGGGGAGCTATTTTGTTATATTTAGTGATTTTTCTTGGAGTAGTCGCTGTTTCGTTGCGTTTGGAGGATATATGGAAACATGAAGGGAGTATGGCTATTAATAATTAATCAAAGTGATTAATAAAAATGATAAATTGTGTTATAATAAGGGGTAGGAGGTACAAATATGGAGTATAAAAAATATGAGTATCCATCATTTAATATATATACAGTTAAAACGAATAAGTTTAAAACAGCGCAAATGGAAATTATTTTTAGTGATGAAGTACGAAGAGATGAGATATTAGCTAAGACTTTTTTAGTAGATATTATGAGTGATTGTTCGGCACAATATAAGTCAAGGAAAGAGGTTGTTAGAACATTAGAGGAATTATATAAAGCAAACTTTTATGGAGTGGTAAATAAAGTGGGAGCGACTTTGATGTCGTCTTTTGTGCTTAGTTTTTTGAGTCCTAAGTATGTTAGTGAAGAAGATTATTTAGAGAGAGTGCTAGAGTTACCGTTTCTCATGATATTGAATCCTTTTATAACTGCGAAAGAGTTTGATATAAAGAATTTTAATATTGTGAAAAATAGATTATATGATGAAATTTTGGGAGTGAATGAAGATATTGGGCGAGTAGCTTTAAAGAAAGCAATTAGTTATTTAGATGAAGAGTCACCTAGTAGTTATAGTGTTTTAGGAAGTACAGAAGAGTTAGAGGAGATTACGCCTAAAAAGTTAGCACTTATTTATCAAGATTTGATTAATAAGAATAGATGTGATATTTTTATAGTGGGAGACCTTGATATGGATAGAGTAGCTAATATTATATTTAAAAACTTTAAGAATCCAGTAATTAAGACTCATGAGAGTTCTTTATATGTACATAATAAAGTGCCGAAGAAAGTGCGTAATTTTAAAGATAAAGCTAATTTTTTGGAGTCTAATTTAATTAATATTTATAATTTAGAGGGATTAGATGATAAAGAAAGAATTACCGTGGGACATTTTTATAATTATTTACTTGGTGGGGGAGGACTTAGTACGAAGTTATATCAATTATTAAGAGAAAAGAATTCGCTTTGTTATGGGGTTAAGAGTATGTATTTAAAGTATGATGGGTTACTCATGATTCAGACTTCGGTTAATAAAAAAGATGTTAGTAAAGCTAAAAAATTGATAGATCAGGCTTTAAGGGAAATGAGAGCGGGAGATTTTAGTGATGATGATATTAAAGCAGCGAAAGAGAACTTTATTTTTTCACTTAATTTGGCGTTAGATAGTGCGGCTGGTGTCCTTAATAATTACGTGTTTAATGTGTTTGATAATTTGCCACTCATTGATGAGAGAATAAAGATGATTAAAGATATTACGAGGGAGGAAATAGTAAGAGTAGCGAATAAAGTTAAACCAAATATATCTTTTGTTTTGGAAGGAGATTTAGATAGTGGAGAAAATTAAGATTAAGGGCATTGATGAAGAGATATATCATACTGTATCTAATAAAGGGTTAGATATTTATGTGTGGAAAAATATATATGCGAAGAGTTTTTATCTATCTTTAAATGTGAAGTTTGGGTCGGTACATACAGAATTTTTAGTTCAAGGAAAAAAACATACAGTGCCTAATGGAATAGCACATTTTATGGAACATATCAAGTTTAATGTCGATAAAGATAAGACAGCGAATGATTTGTTTGACCCACTCGGGAGTGATATAAACGCTTTTACGACGTTTAAGTTTACGAGTTATTTAGTTTATGGGACAAATAAGTTTAGTGATAACCTTAATAATTTGTTAGATTATGTGTATACGCCTTATTTTACAAAAGAGATAATAAAGAAAGAAAAGGGAATAATTAATTCAGAAATTAATATGGTTAAGGATCAGCCTTATAACAATTTATATTTTGAGTTTAATAAATGTTTGTATCATAAAGAGAAGTTTAGGAATTTGATTACAGGAGAGGCACAAGATATTAGGAATATTACGTTAGAAGATATTAAACTTATTTATGAGATTTTTTATCATCCAGAGAATATGTTTCTTATAGTGACGGGAAATGTTAATCCTTATGAAATTGAGAAGATAGTTAATGAGAATTTAGAGAAGAAAGATATTCCAAAATATCTTGCACCAGAGATTGTTAGGACTAAGGAGCCTAAGGGGGTTAATTGTCGTTATAAAGAGATAGAGGCAAATGTTGAAGTTTATAAAGCTAAAATAGGGTTGAAGCTTGATATGAAGCAATTTAAAAATATAGATAAATTGAAACTGAATATTATTCTAAATTTAGTATTAGCGAATAATTTTGGAGAGACATCAGACTTGAAAGAAGAATTGTTGGAAGAGGGTTTGATAACGTATATAGGTGGTAATAGATATGTGGAAGATGATTATGTTGTTATTGATATTACGCTTGAGAGTAAGTTGATTGATCAGGCAGTAGAGAAGATAGTGGAAGCTTTAGATAATTTAGTGATGAGTGAAGAAGATTTGAAGAGAAAAATAAATGCGAATATTGGGACAATTGTGACTAGTTATGAGTCATGTGAGGAGGTTAATAGTATGCTTCAGAATTATTTGATATATTATGAAGATGTAGTGGCTAATTTAAAAGAAGTGTATCAGAGTATTACGATAGAAGAAGTAGAAGAGGTAATAAGTAAAATTAATACGAAAGAGATGTGTATTGTAAAGATGAAGAGAAAAGCATAGATTCGTGCTTTTTTTCATGGTATAATGGGTTTAGAAGAGGTAATGTTTTATGAATAAAGGAAAAAGTATTTTTTGGGGCCTAGTTTTGATTGTCGTGGGGTTATTATTTTTGGGTAATAATCTTAATTGGTGGAATGTAAATTTGTTTTTTGATGGGTGGTGGAGTTTATTTATAATTGTGCCATCATTAATAGGAATGAGTAGAAGAGAGACGTTTAGTTCTTCTTTAGTATCGCTAGTATTGGGAATTTTGCTTCTTTTGGCTGCACAGGATATAATTTCGTGGGGAATGATTTGGAAGATAATTGTACCACTTATAATAATAGTAGTAGGTTTAAGTTTGATATTTGGGAGGAGAGATTGGCGGAAGTTTGATGGTAAGAATGCCGGAGAGTATGTAGCTATTTTTTCGGGGGTTGATGAAAAATTAAAAGAAGTAGATAATGATTTTAGAGTTATATCGATATTTGGAGGAGTGGAGCTTGACCTTCGTAAAGCAAAGCTTAAGAAGGATTTGGTAATTGAGTGTGTGAGTGTTTTTGGAGGGATAGATCTTAAGATGCCTGATAAAGTACAGTTACGGGTTAATGGGATGCCAATATTTGGAGGGGTAGAGAATAAGTTTGATAATGATGAGTCAAGTGAGATAATAGTCTATATTAATTATACGTGTATTTTTGGGGGGATAGATATTTTATGATAAAAGAGAAGATAGAAAGATATAAGACATTTGATGAGCAAGAGGCTAGAGATAAAGAATATTTTTTAAATTTTATGTCTTCTTTTCAGGATGTTTTAACAAGAGAAAATGTTTTTGGTCATTTTACAAGTTCAGCTTTTGTGCTTAATGAGACAGGTAACAAAATGTTAGTAGTATATCATAATATTAATGATGGGTGGATATATCCTTGGGGACATGCGGATGGAGAAAGCGATTTACTAAGTGTTGCAGTAAGAGAAGTCCTGGAAGAGACCGGAGTTAGACCAATAGTGAGGAATCAAAATATCTTTGGAATACAGGTACTTCCGGTTAGAGGGCATGTTAAGCATGGTAAGTATGTATCAGCGCATGTGCATTTAGATGTAGTGTATTTGATGCAGGCTAGTGAAGAAGAAGCGTTAAAGTTTAGACCAGATGAGAGTAGGAGTGTTAAATGGGTAGAGTTAGATAAGGCTTATGATGAGTCGTGTTGTGATTTTATTAGGCCAGTGCATCAAAAATTAATTAGGAAGCTTGGTTAAAAAAGCTTTTTTTGTTAAAAAAAAGCTACTTTGGAGTAGCTTAATTTTATCTGTTGTAGAACTCGACGATTAGTGATTCATTGATTTCAGCGTTAAGTTCACTTCTTTCAGGATATCTTACATATGTACCAGTCATTTTGTTTTTATCAAATTCAACAAAAGCTGGGAGGCTAACTTTGTTTTCTAAGCTAGCTCTAATTGCAGGATGGTCTAAAGAAGTTTCTTTAACGGCAATGACATCACCAGGTTTACAAGAGTAAGATGGAATATTTACTTTAACACCGTTAACAGTGATATGGCCATGGTTTACGACTTGTCTTGCACCACGTCTAGTATTAGATAGTCCCATACGATAGATAATGTTATCAAGACGAGATTCAAGAAGTTTTAACATGTTTTCGCCAGTAACGCCTTTCATTTTAGAAGCACGGTCGAATAGTTTATGGAATTGTTTTTCATTCATACCATACATAATTCTAACTTTTTGTTTTTCTTGTAACTGGATACCATATTCGCTTAATTTTTTACGACGGTCGGTTCCATGTTGACCAGGAGCGTAAGGACGACGAGCTAATTCTTTACCATTTTCTAAAGTAGAGAAGTTTAGACGACGAGATTTTTTGTAAGCTGGACCTGTGTATCTTGCCATTTTTTTATTCTCCTTTCTATTAATCTAAATACAAAGGGTTGGTTTTCTTTATTATAGGGAGTTTATTTTAGATAATTTCTTTAAGGCAGTCTTAAATACTTTTAGCCCAAAATAATTGGTAATAAACACATTATAATAAGTTTGACCCACTGCCATGTACTTGTATTAATAATTATACTCATTTTTGGAGATATGTCAAATTAAATTTGAGAAAAAAATGCTATTTAGGTTAAGTATTTGAGGGTTGGTGATTTTTAACTGGACTTTTTGAGTTTTTAAAGGTAAAATAGGAGATGGTTATGGGAAGAGCAAAAATAAAACAATTGTTCGTAAAACATGTTGACAAATTGATTAAAATATAATAAACTATAGATGTATTTTAAGAAAGGATATTACTATGAAACAAGTTAAAGAAGAAAAGGATAAAAATAAGGCGTTAGAGCAAGTTTTAGCGGATATAGAAAAGCAGTTTGGAGCAGGGGCGATAATGAAGCTTGGAAGTGAAGAACATACAAAGATTGATGTGACTTCTAGTGGGTCTTTGTCTTTAGATGTGGCTTTAGGAGTTGGAGGTTTTCCAAAGGGAAGAATTATTGAAATATATGGGCCAGAGTCATCTGGTAAGACGACGATTGCTTTGCAGGCAATAGCAGAAGTGCAAAAAAATGGAGGGCGAGCTGCGTTTATAGATGCGGAGCATGCTTTAGACCCAGTTTATGCTAAAGCATTGGGGGTTGATATAAATGAGCTTTTGTTATCACAACCAGATACAGGAGAGCAAGCTTTGGAGATATGTGAGGCGTTAGTTAGAAGTGAGGCTGTAAATATTATTGTTATAGACTCAGTTGCAGCGTTAGTTCCGCAGGCCGAGATTGATGGTGAGATGGGAGACTCACATGTGGGATTGCAAGCAAGACTGATGAGTCAAGCGCTTAGAAAACTTGGAGGAACAATAAATAAGACGAAGACTACGGCAATATTTATTAATCAGTTAAGAGAAAAAGTAGGGGTGATGTTTGGGAACCCAGAGACGACACCAGGAGGAAGAGCCCTTAAATTTTATGCGACAATTAGATTAGATATTAGAAGAGCGGAACAAATAAAACAGGGAGACCAAATTATAGGAAATAAGACGAATATAAAAGTAGTTAAAAATAAAGTGGCACCACCTTTTAAAACAGCAAGTGTTGATATTATGTATGGTGAGGGTATTTCACGGGAAGGTGAAATAATTGATATTGCATCAAGTTTGGATATTATGGATAAGAGTGGAGCATGGTATTCTTATAATGGGGAGAAGATTGGTCAAGGAAAAGAAAATGTGAAAATATATTTGAAAGAGCATACTAATCTCAGAGATGAGTTAGAAGAGAAAATTAGAACCCATTATGGATGGACTTTAGAAAATAAGGAAGATAGTGCCGAATAAATTGGGGAAGATAGCTACGATTGATTAAATTAGTGGTTATCTTTTTTTATTGTAAATTTTTAAGTTTGTGTTATAATAGTGGTGTATAGAGGTGGCTGTTTTGTGAAAAAGTTGTTGTTAGTGGTATTAGGAGTTTTAGCGGTATTAGTTGTGGGAGAAATTGTTTTTTTTAAAGGATATATTAAGAATGTTGAAGCTTCAAGAAAACCAAAAACTTCGTATGTTAATTTAGAGAGGCCTAAAGATAATAATGATGGTAATGATATAGTTGCGAATGGTGAGGAAGAAGTTAATCTGATGATTGTGGCGCATCCGGATGATGAGACACTTTGGGGAGGAGCACATTTATTAAAAGAAAAGTATTATGTTGTATGTGTTACTTGTGGAACTGTAAGTTATAGAGATGAAGAGTTTCGAAAAGTGATGGAACAGACAGATGATGATTACCTCTTTTTAGGATATCCAGATGTAGTTAATGGTTATATTAGCAGATGGACTAATGAGAAAGAGGCAATAGTAAATGATTTAACAAATATCATTAATAGTAAGAATTGGAAGAGTATAGTGACGCATAACCCTGAGGGAGAGTATGGACATTATCATCATAAGATAGTGAGTTCGATTGTGAGTGAGGCGGCACAGAAAGATAAACTTTATTATTTTGGGAAATATTATGCTAGTGATGTACCTGATATGAAAAGATTAGATGAAGATATATATAATAGGAAAATAAATGATTTAATTAGTATTTATAAGTCGCAGCCAAAGGCGGTAAGTAGACATTATCATATGCTTAGTTATGAGAATTTTGTACAATATTATGATTGGGGGGCATAATATTTTTTTTATTATTTTATTTTTTTCCTTGCGTATTGGGAGTAAAACCTTTATAATAAAGTTATAGATATTAATCTATAATGTAAGGAGATTTTTGAAATGGAATTTAATTTAATGTCCATTTTGACTCTTGTTATTGGATTCTTTGTTGGGTTTCTAGTTGTAGCAGTATTTATGGCTATTAGAAATAATAAAGCGGAGGCTAAAGCTGATAAATTGATTCTTGATGCGAAGAGAGAGGCTGATAAGCATAAGAGAGATACTTTAATGGAGATTAAAGAAGAATCGCATCGCTTGAAACAAGAAGTGGAAAGAGAAATAAAAGAGAAAAAAGCAGAGTTTAAAGAGAGTGAGAATAGACTTTTGCAAAGAGAATCTTCACTTGATAAGAGAGAGGAAATATTGCAGAAGCGCGATGCAACTTTGGATGATAAAGAGAATAATTTATTAGCTAAACAAAAAGAAATACAAGAAAAAGAGTTTAAAGTGGAAGAGTTGTTGAAACAAGAACTAGAAGAGTTAGAGAAAATTGCGAAGTTTTCGAAAGAGAAAGCTCATGATTTAATTATGAAGCGAGTTGAGTTGGATATGGCCCAAGAGATTGCGGAGTATGTTAAAGAGCAGGAGCGAGTAGCAAAATTAGAGGCACATGAGAAAGCCAAACAGATAATTGTTTCGAGTATGGAACGTTATTCGGAAGATGTGGCTAATGAGCAGACAGTAAGTACGATTGATTTGCCTAATGATGAGATGAAAGGACGGCTTATTGGACGTGAGGGAAGAAATATTAGGACGATTGAATCAGTTACAGGTGTAGATCTTATTATAGATGATACACCAGAGGCCATAGTTATTTCTTCATTTGACCCTTTAAGACGAGAGATTGCAAAAGTGACAATTGAGACTTTGATTAAAGATGGAAGAATACACCCAGCAAGAATTGAAGAAGTTTATGATAAAGTTTCACGAGATATCAATACGAAGATTATGGAGATTGGAAGTCAAACTTTATATGATTTGGGTATTGGGAAAATGGATACTGATTTAATTAATTTGATTGGTAAGCTTAAGTATCGTTCGAGTTATGGGCAGAATGCGTTGCAACATTCAATTGAAGTGGCTAATTTGACAGGTTTAATGGCTAGTGAATTAGGAGAAAATGTAACTCTTGCTAAGAGAGCAGGATTATTGCATGATATTGGAAAGGCAATAGATTTTGAGATTGAGGGAAGTCATGTTGAGATTGGTGCCGATTTGGCACGGAAGTATCAAGAAGAAGATGTAGTTTTAAATGCGATTGAGTCACATCATGGTGATAAAGAAGCGACGAGTGTGATAGCAATATTGGTAGAGATAGCAGATACTTTATCTGCTGCTAGACCTGGGGCTAGAAATGATACGATGGATAATTACATGAAGAGATTAGCACAATTAGAAGAGATAGGTAATTCGTTTGAGGGTGTTGAGAAGACATTTGCGATGCAAGCAGGAAGAGAAATCAGAGTTATTGTGCGACCTGACGAGATTGATGATGCGAAAAGCTTTAAGATGGCCCGCGATATTAAAGAGAGAATTGAGGCAGAAATGCAGTATCCAGGAACGATTAAGATTAACGTTATTCGAGAGACTAGAGCTACAGAAGAAGCAAGATAAAAAGGCAATTTTAGAGTTGTCTTTTTTTGTATATTTAAGGGGAGTTTTAGCCACTTTAATAGTAGGTGATTAGAATGAAGAAAACGTCGATATCTTTTGGGTTAGTGAATATTCCGGTTAGTATGAGCCCTGCAATTAAAAATAATGATATATCATTTAATCAGCTTCATGTTAAGTGTTTGGAGAGAATTAAGTATGTTAAGTATTGTCCCCATTGTAAAAAAGACGTTAGTCAAAGTGATATTATAAGAGGCTATCAGTATGAAGATGATAGGTATGTTACATTGTCGCAAGAAGAGTTTGATAAATTAAAGAGTAATGATGATAAGACAATTGAGATTGTAGGGTTTGTGGATTTAGAGGAAGTTGACCCAGTGTATTTTGAGAAAAGTTATAATTTGTTTACAAGTAGTAAAAGTAAAGCGTTTAGTTTGTTTCGAGATGCACTTTTGAAGACGAAGAAAGTGGCGCTTGCTAAGACGGTTTTGGGAACAAAGTTTTATTATGTTATTTTAAGGGTTAGTGGTGATGCTTTGATTATGAATACGCTTTATTTTGAGGAAGAAGTACTTTTAAGAGAAACAGTAGAAGAGAGTAGTTGTGAAAAAAAGGAACTTGATTTGGCAGTGCAACTTATAAGTTCGTTAGAGATGAGTTTTAAGCCTGAAGAGTTAAAAGATGAGTATCAGGATAAGATAAAAAAGGCTTTAGAGTTGAAGATTAGTGGGAAAGAAATTAAGAAAACAAGGAAGAGGGCAAGTAATAATATTAAAGATTTGATGAC
>CANOGG010000023.1 GCA_947565485.1 uncultured Mycoplasma sp.
GTTCCCCAGTTTTCCAAAGAACCTCGACGTACAACTACAACTTGTAATGAGTGATAAAATAATAATTATTATCACGATAATACAAATAATAACTTTTATCTTTTTATCTTTTTTATCATCATCTGTCTTCTTACTCATGTCTAAACCCTTTCTAGCAAACATTTAACTCTCAAATAAGCCTATGAATATTTTGCATTATCATAGGTTTATTCGGAAGTTAAAAACTTCCATGTTGTTATCTACTAATTAGCTTTATGATTAACTTTTGTAGTATCTTGAGCAATTGTTGTATCTATCTTAACAGTAACTTTCATATCAGCAACACTAGTAGCACCATCTGCAACAGCATTTCCTAAAGCTGTATCTTTAGCGTCATTAGTTCCAGCTCCATCATCTAACCATTTCCATGCAATGATATAAGAACCAGCAGTGCCAGATTCAATTGCACTCTTCAAACCAGCTGCATCCAATGTATAATCACCATCTGAAAGTCCTTGAACAGCAAGCTGTTTTTCAGTATCAGTAACGGTTCCAGCAGTTGCAACAGTTACAGGCTTTAGCGCAAACTTAATTGGTGATTCTGTAGTAGCAGCACCACTATCATCTAAATACATAATAGTATTTGTTACAGTTGCATCTAAAGTAACAGTATAAGGAACCTCAGAAGTAGTATCAGCAGCATGATCACCAGCATTTGAAGTAAATATATAACTTCCTGAATATCCAGGAGCCATTTTACCATCAGTAAGACTAGTTAATACCATTGTCTCACTTCCTGACTTAAATCCCCATTTAGCAACAACTGCTTCACCAGTAGCAGTACTAGTACTTGAATATTTAGCGTAAGTACCAGCAACACTAGCACCAGTAATAGCAACAGCAGCCATTAAACCACCTAAAACCATAGTTTTCTTCTTCATTCTTTTTCACCTCCTTGTCTGTTTAAGATTTTTATATGTATAGTATAACCTATACATTTAGAAAAGGAGCTCCTTTTCTAACGAGTTGTCTTTTATAACTGGCGCAACTACTCCAGGCTTTTTTTATTTCAACTTTTTAATAAGTTCATCTTTCCTCATTGTTGAATAACCTTTTACCCCTTGCTTCTTAGCTAAAACTTTAAGTTCTGCCATCGTCATCTTACTATAATCTTGTTTTCTTGTTGTAGTTTTCTTAACTGGTGTCTTTTCTTCTTTCTTAATTTCTTCAATTATCTCTTCATATTGTTGCACTTTTTCTTCATCATTGTGAGACTTTTCAATATCTTTAATCTCTTCTTTAACTTCTTGTTTTTCCTCTTTTGCCTTTTGTTCTTCTACTTCTTTTTGTTTCTTATACTCCAAAAATTCTTTTCTATCTAACTCTCTTTGTCTCTTAGAGGATATTGCAAAGCCAATACCAAATACTAAAGTAATACATAAAAGTAAAATAATAATCGTCGTAGGTTCTGATAACTTATTCATAATTGAACCCATACCTGGTATTCTAAATATATAAATACCCTCCACATCTTCAAAGCCAACTAAATTTTGGTCTTGTGTACTATTATTATCACCTTTAGTAATAAAATAAGTCTTACCATTCTCTTGCACCAAATCTATAATTCTGTGAGTCGTAACTGTTCCCTCACCATCTCTAAAAGCAATAACATCTCTTACTTTTAAACTCTTAGGCTCAACTATTTTTGTAATTATTAAATCACCCTTATAAATCTCTTCTTCCATCGAACCTGATAAAACAATAAAAGGCTTAATTCCAAAAACACTTGGTACTTTATCTTGATTAGTTTTTGATTGAAATATAATATATAAATTTATTAATAGAACAGGTACTAATATAATACATGCTGCCATAATTAACCAATTACTAATTGAAGTATACCATTTCTTTTTACTACTCTCCATCAAAAACAATCCTTCCTAAAATACAAATATTTTTTGTCTTGTACTATCAATGATACCCGGAAAATAAAATCTTGTCAATAGCTGAGAAAAAGATTTTTTAATGTTAGTAACTCTTTACAGTTTACAATTTATAGACAAATAACATTTTTAACCCCTACCAACATTTACAATTTAAATTATCATATGTTTTTTCTAGGCAAACTCTAAGAATGTCAAGCTAAAATTAAGTAATCGTCAATAACCCAAAACATTAAAATATTATATTTTATAAGCTTACACCTAATACAGATACTAATCAAATGAGTAAATAAAAAGTAAAGCAATTGTAATCTTTACAGTATAAAAATTTGATACAAAATAGACAAAAATAATTTACATTTTTTAAGTCAATTTATATTAAAAAATTATCTTATAAAAAGTATCTTTTTATTGACACTTTACACTCTAAAATTTTTAATTCTATCTAGCTTCTTCGAACAAAATAATATATAATAATTAAAAAGAAAGTAGGGATATTGTGAATAAAAATATTAAAAAGAAATCAAAAAAGAAAATAAAAGAATTTTTTCATAATTGTGATAAAGAAAAAATAAATATTCTAAATTTAAAACCCACTTCTATCACAAAACTGTATAATAATAAAGAACTTAAAAATATAATCAATTTCTATTTACACAATACCCCTGTGTCAAAAATAGAAAACAAAGCGCTCGATAAAGAACTTCTAATTAAATATGGTTGGCAAAAAGAAAAACCAAATACCTATAACACCCTAGAAAAGGAACTTCTTAAAAGTGCCTCCATCGATTCTAAAAGTTATAATATAACTAAAAACATCTCTAATCAAACTCTTACAAATATGTCCCTTGATGAAAATATATGCATTCACCATCCTCGAGCTATACTAAAACAATATTCCAATGAAAACCGAATTGAATGTTTATTTCGTCATCTTAGAAATGCTATAACTCATAACCGAATTTTTATTTTAAACAACAATTTAATTCTCCTAGAAGATTTAAATAAACAAAATAAAATATCTGCTAAAATAATCATTCCCAAACAGTCACTTCTAAAATGGATTGAAATAGTCGATAAAAACAAAATCTTAGAAAAGAAAAACTAATATTTTTTATATATAAAAACTTTCTTTTACAAACGACAAAAAACGATTTTTTTATAATTTTGTCGTTTACAGACGACAAAATTGACTTACCCCACAAAAAGTGCTATAATACAACTAGGAGATGATTATAATGATTAAAAGAACAAAGTATTTAGAAAATATCAGACCTTTTTTCAATGTTGATTTAATTAAAGTTATAACAGGAATTAGAAGAGCTGGCAAATCAACCCTATTGTTACAAATAATCGATGAACTAAAAACAAAAGAAAAAATAAATAATAATCATATTATATATATTAATTTTGAAGATGTTGAATTTTCTTTTATAAATGATTATTTAACTTTAAATAAATATATCAAAGACAAAATTAAAGACAAAGACAAATATTATTTATTTTTTGATGAAATTCAAAATATTAATTCCTGGGAAAAAACCATCAATTCCTTTAAAGCAACTTTAAACGTTTCTATATTTATTACAGGCTCTAATAGTGACCTCTTATCCGGTGAATTAGCTACACTATTATCAGGAAGATATGTAAGTTTTAAAATATACCCTTTTACATTTAAAGAAGTATGTGAACTTAAAAAAGCCGATAAAACAGAATATGAGAATCTATTCAAAGATTACATTACTTGGGGTGGACTACCCCAACGTTTCATATTTGAAACAGAAAAAGAAATAAGAACTTATTTAACAGATATATATGATTCAATAGTTATGAAAGACATCATAAAAAGATTCAAAATAAATGATATAGACTTATTTAACAGAATATTAGAATATATAATGACTACAACATCACAAACTTTTTCTGCCGATAACTTAGTAAAATATTTTAGTGAACATGATAATAGAAATGTTGCCAAAGATACTATTTATAATTACTTAGAATACATGTGTCGTGGTAATCTAATTAATAAAGTTGATCGATATGACATCCGTGGCAAAAGAATCCTAAATGGCAAATATAAATATTATTTAACAGACTTAGGTTTAGGCCAAATAATGAATACCAGTAAAAAAGAACAATTAGGAGCCTACTTAGAAACCATAGTTTATAATGAATTAATATTTCGAGGATATGATGTAAAAATTGGTACTTTCGAAAATGGTGAAATTGATTTTATTTGTCTAAAAGACAGAGAAAAAATATATATTCAAGTAGCCTATATATTAGCTGATGAATCAGTCATAGAAAGAGAATTTAATATTTACTCTACGATTGAAGACAACTATCCTAAGTATGTAATAACTATGGATAAATTTGATTTTTCCCAAGATGGTATCATTCATAAAAACATCATTGATTGGTTATTAGAATAATTAAAATGAGATAGCAATATCCCATTTTTTCATAACTACTTGTCTAAAGTACACAACCCAATAATAATTTTATTACTGAATTAAAATCAACATTTTTTTCTCTAGCCACATTTTTCAATTTATCTTTTAATGCTTGTACAGTACTACTCATAATATATTCCCACTATTAATTCCAATACTTCCTTATCTACACCCATTTTTTTAGAATATTCTGTTAATTTAACAATATCTTTATCCCTTGACTTAACATACATTCTAACAGATTTCTTTACCTGTTCAAAATCCATTCTTCCCTTTGACCTTATTATATCACAAATACATCTTTCCCTATCATATGCTTTAACCAAATTACCATTTGGAGTTTTAATCTCCGTAAGCCCCAAATCATATATATCTTTCGAAACATAAAATACATTACATTTTTCATTTACCATATCAACATGATAACTCTGAGGAACTGTAACAGTATAAGTATAAGGAAATTCCTCTGTTAAATCATAAAAATATAACGCATTCATATGAGAAAAAACAGCCTTTTTATATCTTAACTGAAAAGAAAAATAACTATCCTCAAAAGTATCTGTTAAAATATAAACTCCCCGAGAAATTCTCTCTATAAGACAAGCATCCTCCATTATTTTTAAATATTGTCTACTAATATTAAGAGGTTCAATCATTCTAGTAGAAATTATCCCATTATTCACAATCATTAATTGTCTAATAATATCGATATATATATTAGCTTTCTCTTTTGGAAAATCGCACAAAAAATCCTGCATTCTCTCAATTAATACTTTAATACTTTTAAATTGCCATAAATTATCCCTAACTTTTTTATTCAACTCTTCCTTTATCTGTTTTATAGTTTCTTCAAGCGAATTTATGCTTTTAACATAATTTTCTAAAATTATTGGCTCTATCTTAAATTTAATTGCCTGCATACCATCATTATAAATCCCTTTTCTTTCTTTGACAAACACACTGAAATTATAATACATTTCAGTGTGTTTGCAAAATAAGCCCTACTCCTAAAGACCATACCCCATCATAATTTTATAAACATACTTAAGTTTCTCTTTCTTCTCATGGTTCATATCTATAAAATTAAGATGTAACTGATATCCACTATCAAAACTAAATAGTAACTCTACTTTTCCCGGTTTAAAATTAATTGCACTAGTAGAAATTGCTTTATACGGTATCACATGAATCTGTTTATAATACATAGCCATTGGGTCCCTATCAAACAAAATAAGCCTCTTATCTGTAAAAGCAATATAATCTTTACTATTCTTATAAGCCTGTAAAAATTGTTCTCTACTATCTAAATATTCTTTTACATATTCTGGCAAATCACCAAATACGCTCTCTTCTTTAAAATCAAAATACTTAGTTAATTCTTTAAACTTAATATACGCCATAACTACCATCCTATTCTAAATTAATATTATCATAAAAAAAATCAAAATAAAAGTCTAACCCTTAAAGTTAGACACTTATTTTATTCATTTATTATATTAGTCAAATCCTTACTAATCATTAGCATTGCTTCACTTGTAGATATTGGCTCACAAGTGATAACATCTTTTGTTTTAATAATATTATAATATGCCTTATTACCTGCCTTATCTTCCAATATAACACTACTTATTAAACCATCTTTTTGACTTAACTCTTCAAAAGTAATATTATATCTTTTAACATTAGTCTTATGTCTTGATATACTTACTGAATTACTAAAAGACATATTTGCAAGTATTTCAGAAAAACTCACAGAAACCTCATTTTTAGTTAAATTTAAACTTTTATAAGTCATTGTTGGTGCCGTTCTATCAATACTAAAATTAATTGTATTGACATTGCCATCTTTATCAATTATATCAACAGAGTAAGCACCCTCTTTTGTAATATTCTTCAAATCTTCCTCTGTAACAACCTTACCATTTAACTTAATTGTAACACCATCTTCAGCATTAGGAATTGTAACACTGACACTCTCTTGTGTCGTATAATTAGTATTACCACTTACTTTACCTTGAACATCTGCTATAACCGCTGGTGTTCCATCAATACCTTTCGATAACCAATCCAAATTGTCTTTAATTTCTTTTCTCTCATCTTCATCAGTAATAGTATCAAGTCTTTCACTTAAAATATCTCTTATCTCTTTTACATCTTCAATATTTCCACTCTCTACTGCCTTACTTATTTCATCTTCTAAAACTTTCTCTAACTTAACTGTCAAATCATTTTCTAACTCTTTCTTCTTCTTTTCGTCTGTAACTTTTGCAATCTCTTTACTAATCTCATCTAATTTATCTTTAACATCTTCTACTTTTGTCAAATTCTCAATTTTCTCTAACTCTTTGTTAATATTCTGAATAATTTGCTCTTCTGTCGGTTTCGTATCTCCACCAATACTTGGTTTACTTGGTGTTGTCGTTCCCCCTTGATTTCCTCCACTAGGTATTTCTGGTTTATCTTGAGGTTGTTGCACATCACTATCATTTCCAGGCTTCGTCTCTTCTCCATTATTTTGATTATCATCTGGCTTAACAACTTCCTCTGGCTTCTTATTATCTTCTGATGGCAACACTACAGGCTTATTAGTATTCGTATTATTAGGTCTTGAAACACTAGGCTTACTAACAGGCACACTATTATCTGTTGCCCCACCATTTCCATCAGGAATTACCAAAGTACCCGTATTTTCATCATCATCTTTATCTACAACTGGCGGTACAACTTGATTCTTAATATTCTCATCAACAGTCACCGTTGGTTCCTTAGGCTCACCTAAATTACTTCCTTTAGTCTGCTCCAATATTGGCTCATCGCCATCATAATCTGCAAATACTGCACTACCCACGCCTAAAACCAAGAATAGTGCTACTGCAATAACTGCGTATTTCTTTCCATTCATAAAACACACTTCCTCTATTCTATTAACATTATATCATTTCCCCCAAATAAAATGCAACTCCTAATTAAACTTTTTAACTCTAACTTTACTCTTATAAAAATTTCCATCTATTAAAAGGCCAAAATCTAAACGAAATCTTCCCAATAATATCCTCCTTTTTAATGAGCCCAATCTCCCTACTATCTTTCGACTTCGGTCTATTATCTCCTAAAACCAAATACATCCCCTCAGGAATCTTACTATAACCCAAATCACTCAACTTAAAATCATCATACACTAACCCCTTTGCCAAATAATCTTCCTTATACTCCACCCCATTAATATATAACTTACTATCCACTATCATCACGCTATCCCCCGGCATTCCAATAACTCTCTTAATCAAATACTTCGTATCTTCATACTTAACTGAAATAATATCCTCTCTCTTCACTTTAAAAAATCTATATTTAAACTTATTGACTAGTAATATATCTCCATCCCTCAAAGTTGGCACCATTGAACTTCCCACTACCTGAGTCGCTGAAAAAACAAACGTAATCACAAACAAAATTGCAAATATAACTATCACATACTTAACTGTATCTAACAAAAACTCTCTAATTGATAACCAATCCATCACTTACCACCTATTCTAAACAAAATTATATAATAGTTACTTTCCAACTTCAAGAGTAAAACCAAACTTTACTTTTAAGTGTCATAAAAAATCATAATCAACATACCATTTACTATGCAGTACTACGGAGGAATTTATGAACAAAAAAACAGTAGTATTTTTTTTAACTATCTCTTTTTTAGGCCATCCTATAGTCCACGCCTCCTCAACCGACGCTTTCACCAAAATAAATAGCGAAACTGAACTAATCGACTGTCTCTCCCAAAGTAACATGTGTGAACTAAACTCCAATATTACATCTAATTCTAAAATCAATGTTACCGGTAACACTATCTTAGACCTAAACGGCTTTAGCATAACTCCAAGTAACAATCTAACTGTCCATAATGGCCTCATAACTGTTAACCGTGGAAGCAAATTAACCATCACTGACAGCAAGAAAACAGGCAAAATAAGTACAGGTAATAGTGGCAAGGTCTGGGCTGGCATCGAACTTGCAAGCGAAACTCCAAACGAAGGTGTAGCTGAACTAATCATAAATAGTGGCACAATTGAAGGCTATTACTACGGCATAGTAGGAAATGGTAAACATCACAACACCAACCTCACTATTAATGGCGGTACTATCAAAACTCTCTACGATGATGATAGTGTTGGTATCTATCTCCCTCAAATAGGAAAAACTGAAATTAACGGCGGTATCATTTCTGGCGGTACAGGTATTGAAATTCGCTCTGGTGACTTAACAATTAATAACGCCACCATCACTGGCAGTGCCAAAACATTCACTAAAACCGCCAATAAAAATGGTACTACAACCAACGGCGTTGGCTTAACTATTGCCCAACATACTACCAAAAATCCTATCAATGTCACTATCAATAATGCCACCATCACCGGTCAATATGCCCTATACGAATGGAATCCCCATCATAACACGGAAATAAACAAAGTTAAAATAACTATTAACAATGGCGACTTTAAAACAACTTTAAGTGATGGTTTTGCTATCTATAGTGAAAACTTTACTAAATTCATTAAAGGTGGCAAATTCAACTCTGATGTTACAAAATATCTTACCAATGATGCCAAAACAACTACTAAACTAGTCTCTAAAGAAATAACTAACACTACTAAATCAAAATCAAGACCCTGGATATTGATAACTATTGGTATTATTATCATAATTATTAGTCTAACTTACTATTTTTTCACAAAATACAAATCTAAAATTAAATAAACTTTATCTTTCAAGATAAGGTTTTTTATTTACCACCATATTCATTACCCAAAAGCAATATAACCTAAAAAAAGCTGTAATAAAATTATTTATTACAACCTTTTTATTTTCTACTAAAAATTAATGCATTTAATTATACTTCAACATTACAAAATTATATATATTAACAATTAGTTGTTGATAACAAAACAGAAACTTCAAAAATTATCATATTTTGGTCTCTATAACTTATCATTAAAATAACACAATTATTATGCTACTTCTTCATTAAGCTGTTTTATAGATAATGCTGCTTGAGTTACTGTACCACTACCATTTTGACTTGGAGTAATAGCTAAATCAATTGTATCTCCTACATTTAAAGCAATAATTATGCTTCCTCCAAATGTTTCTGGCTCAGTATTTGATGCAGCTACAGTTTGAAGCGTTCCAGGAATATTTGCATTATTTCTTCTTACAGCTACTCCCAAATTACCGGCAATATTTGTACTAGCAGTAATACTAAAATTAATTTCATAATCGCCATCTTGAGTAATATTAATTGCACTACCAGTAGTTGTTACATTATGAAGTGGCATTTCATTTACTAATGTAAATTGAATTGGTGTATTTTCTGTTAAAGTTATTGGTGTTGAATTAGCATTATATAACCCACCATATGCAGCTAAGCCAGCAGTACTTTCTCCTGCAGGTCCTGTTGGTCCTGTTGGTCCAGTGGCACCTGGTATTCCCTGTGGTCCTGTTGCTCCAGTTGGTCCCGTTGGTCCAGTAACACCTGGTAACCCTTGTGGTCCCGTTGGTCCTGTTGCTCCTGTTGGTCCAGTAACACCTGGTATTCCCTGTGGTCCTGTTGCTCCAGTTGGTCCCGTTGGTCCAGTAAC